>JAFGKA010000098.1 GCA_016928855.1 Phycisphaerae bacterium | reverse complement strand
CTCGGGACCATGGCGCCGGAGGATTTCCTGCAGATCCTCATCAAGCAGTTGCAGTATCAGGATCCCATGGAACCCATGGACAATGAGCAGTTGCTCGGCCAGATCTCGGAGATTCGCAGCATGGAAATGTCCGTGACGCTGACGGACGCTTTGAAGAACCTGACGGATCAGCAGCGAATCGGCTCGGCCGCGTCGATGATCGGTCAGTACGTGACCGGCACGCTGACGGCCAAGGATGGCAGCGAAACGACTCTGGCTGGGATGGTTCGCGGCATCCGGTTCAAGGACGGTGAGCCGATCCTCGAACTGGACCGCGGTGTTACCCTGCCGCTCAAGGATCTCACGGACGTGACCGAGCCGTCGCGACTCGTCGGCAAGTATGTCGCGGGCGTCGTTCTGACAGAAGAGAACGAGCCGATGGGTATGGAGGGCATCGTTACGGCGGTCGGGTTTGCCGACAACGGCGAGGCGATCCTTCAGCTCGCGACCGGCGCGGAACTGCCGCTGAGCGGGCTGCAAAATGTGACGGAACTCTCACAGCTTGTGGGCAAGTACGTTCAAGGCGCCGTGCCGACAGGCGATGGCCAGGCCACCCGCGTTACGGGCAAAGTGACCGAGGTGCAGTTCACCGACGCCGGCGAGGTCTTACTCGCGCTGGATACCGGCGGTGTGTTGCCGGCCGCCTATCTGCTGTCGGTCAGCGCTGCACCGAATGCGCAGGACGGCGGAAACGGGTAAGGGTCTTCAATGTGTCTCCTGCCCGCGCCGTTGGCAGGACCATACGTCGCGGCGAACGGGCCGCATAGTCGGGAGGTATACGAATCATGGGTCTGACCTCAGCTCTATACACGGGATTGTCGGGACTCAACAGCAATCAGTTCCGCATCGACACGATCGGTGACAACGTCGCGAATGTGAATACGACGGCGTTCAAGGGAACCCGGAGCGTATTCCAGACGCAGTTTTCCCAGACATTTTCGGCCGGCACACCTCCGGGACAGGGCACCGGCGGCACGAACCCGACGCAGGTCGGTCTCGGCTCGGTGCTCGGGAGCATCCAGCGGAACTTCGGGGCCGGCTCGATCGAGACTACCGGTATTCTCACCGATCTGGCGATCGAGGGGAGCGGGTTCTTCATCGTCGACTCACCGCGGGGCGGCCAGACATATACGCGTGACGGGGCGTTCAAGCTCAGCGCGTCCAACTATCTGGTCGACCAGAACGGCGGCTTCGTGCAAGGCTATGCGGTCGACTCGGAATTCAACATCATTCCGGGCACGCTGCGGGATCTCGAAATACCACTCGGCTCACTGGCGACGTCCAAGGCGTCCACGACCGCCCAGTTCGACGGGAACCTGAACCCGAATCTCGCTTCGGCGGACAACGTCGGCACGCGCGGGACGATCATCACGTCGCAACAGTTGTTCAGCGACGCGGCCGGGACCGTTCCGGTCCTTTCAACGGATTTGCTGACGAGCATCTATGACCCCACAGTGGCAGCCACGCCGCTCTTTTCGGTCGGCACGGAAATTACGCTAAACAGCGTGGAGAAGGGTGGCCGACGGATCTCGCCGCCAGAGACCTTCACCGTCACGGCGGCAAGCACATTGGCCGACTTCCTCAACTTCTTCAATGGCAAGGCGGCGATCCAGACGGACGCGGCCCAAGTCAACAACCCCGGCTGGTGGATCAGCGATGGAGCCATCGTCGATCCGGGCGCCCCGCCGGCGGTCTTGCCGCCGGGCTGGGATTACATGGTGGATCTGGCCAACCGTACTCCGCCCGCGGCAATCCCTGCCGGCACGATCATCATCGAGAGCAACATCGGTGGCGACAACGAGATCCTCATCGGTTCGGCGGACATCACGTCCACGAATACGAGCAATACGACGCCGTTCGAATTTCTCAAGGCACTCGATGTCAACAGTCGTGAGTTCGCGGCGAACGGCGAGAGTGTCTACACCAGCTTTGTCGTCTACGACTCCCTCGGCGCCGAAGTCCGCGTGGACCTGACAGTCGTGCTGGAGGAGACGGCTACCTCGGGTAACACGTGGCGGTTCTTCGCCTCGTCGAAGGACGACACGGATGTCTCGCGGGTGGTGGGTAGCGGCACCCTGACCTTCGACACTTTCGGACAGCTTCAGTCCGTCATTGGCAACCAGATCGAGATTGCGCGTGAGGGCATCGGCGTCACCTCGCCGCTTGGCGTCACACTCGACTTCAGCGGTATGAGCGGCTTCGACAAGGCGAACAGCAACTCAACAATGGTGCTGACCGAGCAGGACGGTTTCGCGGCGGGGTCGCTCAATGGATTCTCGATCGGCAATACCGGAGTCATCACCGGTACGTTCAGCAACGGACTGACGCGCACACTGGGCCAGGTAGCCTTGGCGACCTTTGCCAACCCCGAAGGTCTGATTGCCCAAGCGAACAACCAGTACACCGTCGGGCCCAACTCGGGCGTGGCGGTAATCACGGCGCCGCTTGAACTTGGGGCTGGCAGGATCCTCAGCGGCTCACTGGAACTGAGCAACGTGGACCTTTCGCGTGAATTTATCGGACTTATCACGGCCACCACGGGCTTCTCGGCGGCGAGTCGGATCATCTCGACCTCCAACGAACTTCTCAACGAATTGTTGATGGTGGCCCGATAAACATAGACGGACGTGAGACGGACAACCTGGACAAGCGGAATTCGACAGATTGATTCACCTGACGCGACTTAACGGGAAGGGGTTTGTGCTCAACGCGGAACTGATCCGCACCATTGAGGAGCGCCCGGACACGACGATCAATCTGATCAACGGCGACACGCTGGTCGTCAAAGAGCGTCTTGAGGACGTGGTCCGACGCGCGATCGAGTACGGTCGAGCCGTTCGGGCCTTCCGGGCATAGCCCGGGGACTGGCTCCTTTTTGCCAGAGCAGTCCTCGTGGGGCGAAAACAAGCCCGGAATTGCGCAGAAGGCCTGCTGGCAGGTAAGGGACTCAGGCAAAAAGTGCCTGTCCCCTTTTTCCTGGCAGGGCGACGTGAGGTCGGAGACCACGCAACACAGGCAGGAGGCCATGGACTACACCACATTTCTCGGCATCGGCTCGTTGGCGCTGCTGCTGCTGTGGGCACTGCTCGGTGGTGCGCATGGCGAAATCGGGGCGTTCTGGCATGGGCCGAGCGTCGTTCTGGTTCTGGGCGGGGCGCTGGCGGCGACGCTGAGTTCGTTTGCCTGGAAACAGTTGCGGTCCATGCCGCGCGTGATGCGTCAGGCCTTCGCCGAGGACGTTGACCCGGTCCGCGCGACGGTAACCGAGATTGTGCGGCTGGCTGACGTAGCACGCCGTGACGGGCTGCTGGCGCTCGACAGGCACATTCAGGCGGACGACGAGAGCTTCCTGGCCCGTGCGTTGCGGATGGTCGTCGATGGCTACGAGCCTCTCGCCGTGGTGTCCGTTCTGAGCGACGAACTGGAGGCGACCGATGCCCGTCACGGCCTGCGTCGGCAATTTCTGGACCTGCTGGGCCGGTACTGCCCGACCTTCGGGATGATCGGAACGCTCATCGGTCTGGTCGTCATGCTTCGGAGCATGAATGACCCGTCACGCATCGGCCCGGGCGTCGCCATGGCCCTCCTGACGACGCTGTATGGGCTGCTCCTGGCCAACGTGGTCTTCTTTCCACTGAGTCAGAAGCTGGCCAATCGCAACACCGCCGAACTGTTGGTCAAGACGATCATTATCAAGGGAATCCTGGCGATTCAGGCCGGCGACAACCCCCGCGTCGTGGAGCAGAAGTTACGGGCGTTCCTGCCGGCCGAAGACGTGCCGTCGGCAATCGTTCGACCGCGGTCGACAATGCGTACCGAACCGGCCAAATCGAAGGATGCGGCGATCCGGCTGGACAAGCCGATCGCGGCATGAGGAAGTGATCACGGATGTCGCAGGTTCCGCACAGCTATCCCTGGCATCGGCCGCCGACCGCGGACGCCCGGCGTTCCGGCTCGATGTGGTCGGTGACCTACGGCGATCTGATGTCGCTGCTGGTGTGCATCTTCGTGCTGCTGGTGACGATCAGCCCGCCCGCCGTGGCCGAGGATGCGCGGTATCGCAGCGTCGTGGACTCCCTGCGGTCCGTCTTCGGGGCCGCGCGGGGGGACGTGGGTCAGAGCAAGGCCGGTGCGGTGACGCTCGTCGAGCAACTGGTCACGGCCAGCGAGACGGCGGGGTCGGCGGCGGCGTCGGTCGGCCTGTTTCGCTGTTCGCACGAGCCCGACGGCGTGCACGTCATGGTCGCGGGCGAACAAGCTTTCCTGGACGACTCGTCATCGGGACTGGTGCCCGAGGCGGATGCCGCACTGCGCCGGCTGGCTGAGCACTGGCGCGGGCTGGACGCGGCGGTCGACGTGTACGGCTATGTTGGGGCAAAAACGACGTCCGATAACCAAGAATTTGACCACGGATTCCGCCGCGCCAGGGTCGTGGCGGATGTTCTGTCTCAATGCGGAGTGCCGATAGACCGATTCCATGTTGGGACCGCGCGCCCGTCGCAGCATGCCCCAACGGGGTCGGCCCGGCCAACGCGCGGTGCCCGCGACGTGGAATTGGTACTTCGAATTGATGAGCCGCCGGCGGATGCGCCTGACCGGGCGTCCGGCCAGCGGCTCCAACAGGAGTGAGATCGGCATGGCTGAAAGAGACGGGGCCGCTGAACGTGGGGCGGATGTCGGGGCCCCATCCGGAGGTAAGAGGGGCAAGCTCGCGCTGTTCGGCGCGGTGGGTGGCATCATGTTGCTCGAGGGCGCGGCGATCTTCGTGGCGACGCGATTCCTGGGCGGCAGCGCCGGTGACGCACAGGCCCAGGTGCCTGGGCTGGCCGACGCGCAGGACGCGCCGCCAGAGGTACTGGACGCCGAGATGCTCGTGGCGGAATTTCGCGCCATGAACGATCGGTCCGGCCAGAACGTGATCTACGACATGAAGATTTTCGGCCGCGTTCCGGGTGAGATGGCCGAACAGGCGACACAGGTATTCGAATCGAAGAAGGCTTCGGTCGAGGACCGCTTGGCCAGAGTGGTGCGTGCGGCGGATCCCGCGTTCTTCAAGGAACCGGGGCTCGAAACGTTGCGCCGCCAGTTCAAGCACGAGTTGGCTGACGTACTCGGCAATGAGAATCTGGTGGACGAGGTCCTCATTACGAAGCTGATGTGGTATAACGCGGATATGTAACGGCCGGAGCAACAGCGCCAGGATGGCGCTGGATCAAGCTGAGCACGAGGCATGGATGCTATGAGTGATGCTCCCGACAACTCTTCGTTGGGCCAGGATGATATCGACGCCGCCCTGGCGGCGGGTGGATCTGCCAAACCGGCGGAAGCGGCCGCGGCCCCCCCGAATGACAGCGCTGACGACCTCGGTCTGAGCCAGGCGGATATCGACGCCGCGCTGGGGGGCCTGGGTGACGCAGCGGATGTGGCGGCGCATGCCGCGGAGGTCTTGTCCGACGCCGGGTCGGATGACGTGGGGCTGAGCCAGGCAGATATTGATGCGGCACTGGCCGGTGCCGGAACTGAGGTTGCGGACGTGGACACGGACGAGGCGGATGATCGAGTGGACGCGACGGGACGCCCGTTTGATTCGGCGGCGGCGGCCATGGCCGCGGCCATCGAGGAAGAAGGCGGCGCCCGGTCGGCGTCCCCTGTGCCACCGCCACCTCCGCCACCCGGGTCCGCGCCGCTGCCGCTGCCTGATCTGACGGGCGAAAAGAACATGGGGGCGGATTCCCGGAGCATCGATCTGCTGCGGGACGTGGATCTCCAGGTCAAGATCGAGCTGGGGCGCAGCCGCATGTTGGTCGGCGATGTGCTTCGTCTTGGCCAAGGGGCGGTCGTCGAGTTGGACAAGCTTGCCGGCGACCCCGTGGACGTGCTGGTCAATGAACGTCTCGTTGCGCGCGGCGAGGTGCTCGTGCTCAACGACAATTTCTGCGTTCGCATCAACGAAATCATTTCGCTCGTGGAGGGCGCGTGAGATGCGTACGTGGCTGGCGATGCTGGTGGCGATGGGTACGGCGGTCGTGGCGATAGCGGCGGACGGTGATCCGGTTGGCGTGCCGGAAGTTCGCGTGGTCGCCAATCGATCCTCGGTATCTGAAACAGAGGCCCCGGCGTCGGAGGCTGTCGTGGATGAGGTCGCCGTCGCGCGGCCGTCGGAGGCGCGTCCGATCTGGCGATCGGGCCAGCCGTCGGACGAGGCGGTGCTCCAGGCGGGCGGCGGCCGCAGGTCGAGCAGTTGGTCACGCGCGCGGGATCTGGCAGGCGGCCTGTTGCCGATGCTGGCGGTGCTGGTGATCATGACCGCCCTGCTGGTCGTGGCGAAGCGGCTTCTGCCGGCCCACTGGCGAACGAATCTGGCTCGCACCCGAATGATTGACGTGCTCGGGCGTCAGCATCTTTCGCCGAAGCAGAGCGTGGCTCTGCTGAAGGTGGGGCGGCGCGTGGTGCTGGTCGGGCTCACGGCGGATCGGGTCAGTCATCTCGAGACCATCACGGATCCGGACGAGGTTGCAGAGCTGATCGGTCGATCGGCGAGCGGCAAGCCCGGATCGTTGACGATGGGATTCGAGCGGGACGTGTTGCGCGAGGCATCGGCGTATGAGCCAGGCCGACCGCATGACCTGCTCGATCACACCGAGGCTTCAGACCGGATGAGCGCGTACCTGGGTGCTCGGCAGCAGGTTCGCGGTCTGTTGCACCGGGTGCGTGCCCTGGCCGGATCGGCCTGAGGTGCCGACGGACGGGGCGTGATGAGGTTGGAGACGGATGGGCCGCGGAGGTCGGCCCGGCAGGCCGGTCGCAGGATGCGGCCGGATGGCGCTACGGAGTGGCGCAATGCAGGAGCATGGAGGCTCGATAGTCCGGGTTCTCGCAGGCGTGAGCGTTGCGCTTGGCGTGCTTCTTGCGCCTGGCGGAGCCTCGGCCCAGTCGCTGATCGATTCACCGACAGCCGCGTCCGAAGCGGCGGAGACGTCCGGATCCTCGCTCGATAACCCCCTGGGTATTCCTGATCTGCGTTCCGTGGCGCCGGCGGCGACGAGCCGCCAGGGTATCAGTGCCACGCTTCAGATCTTCATCGTTCTTACGGTGCTGTCGCTGGCGCCGGCCATTCTGGCGATGACGACGTGTTTCACGCGCATCGTCATCGTTCTGTCACTCCTGCGTCAGGCCATGGCTACGCAGGGGCTGCCGCCTGGCCAGGTGGTGGCCGGTCTCTCGTTGTTCATGACGTTCGTCGTGATGGGGCCGACGTGGCAGCGCATCCACACGGATGCGGTCAAACCCTGGCTCGACAACGAACCGGGCATGACGCAGCAGAAAGCCTGCGATATTGCCGTGGGCCACATGCGCGAGTTCATGTTCACGCAGATCGAGCACGCCGGTAACGAAGAGACGGTCTACCTGTTCTACGAACACTCGGCGGGGGCGTCCGTGCCGCTCGATTCGACCTTGACCCGAAGCGATGTTCCGACGATGTCGCTCATCCCGGCGTTCATTCTGAGCGAACTCAAGACCGCGTTCGTGATGGGCTTCCGGGTGTACCTGCCGTTTCTCGTGATCGATATGGTGCTGGCATCCGTGCTGGTTTCCATGGGCATGATGATGTTGCCGCCGATGCTGATCTCGCTGCCCTTCAAGCTGCTGCTCTTCGTTCTGGCGGACGGCTGGCAACTCGTCGTGGGGTCGCTGATGAGCAGTTTTGGCTAGCGGCTGACATGGCGGTGGAGGTGTACGGTGGACGTTCAACTTGCGATGGATCTGGGGCGGGAGGCCCTGTGGGTGATGCTGGTCGTGTCGGCGCCGGTCATGGCGGTTGGCATGCTCGTCGGTGTCGCGGTGGCGCTCGTGCAGGCCATCACACAGCTTCAGGAGCAGACGCTGAGCTTCGTGCCGAAGATCATCGCGATGGCGCTCTGCGCGATGGTGCTCGTGCCGTGGATTGCCGGACAACTGGTGGAATATGCCAACGCCATGCTGGGCGAAATTCCCTTCTAGCGGAAGCCGCGAAGAAGGCGGCGGTGGCAACTGGATTTCGAGTGCGGGATGAATAGGCGGTCTGATGCCTGCGACGTTGCTGGATGTATTCGGTGTGCTGCCCGGGCTCATGCTCGTGATCGCGCGCATCGGCGGTCTGCTGGTGACGGCGCCGCTGTTCAGCACCAACGTGATTCCGCGCGTCGTCAAGATCTATCTGGTGGTGACGCTTTCGCTGGCGATCTTCCCGGTCATTTCGTCGGGAATCCCGTCGACGCTGACATTGGACCTGGCGCTGTTTGGGCTGGTCGGCGAGCTGGCGTTCGGCATCGCGCTGGGGCTGGCGGTGAATCTGACATTGACCGCGGCGCAGGTGGCCGGGGTGACGATCGCCCGGCAATCGGGCCTGGCGATGGGCCAGCTCGTGGATCCGATGAGCGGCGAGCAGACTACCGTCCTCGGGCAGGTGTACTACACGCTGGCGGTTCTCGTGTTTCTCGCGGTCGGCGGCGAACGGGAACTGGTTCGCGTGCTGCTCGAGAGTTTCGAGGCGGTACCGCTACTCGGTTTCTGGCCCGACGCGGGGCTTTGCGAATTTCTTCTGGACACGCTCGCCGGCGCGTACATGCTGGCCGTCCGTCTGGCGGCGCCGGCTGTGATTGCGCTGCTGTTGACGTCGCTGACGCTGGGGTTTCTGTCGCGGACCGTGCCCCAGTTGAACGTGTTGAGCATCGGCTTTTCGCTCAAGGTGATCGTGGCCGTACTGGTGCTGCTGGCGACGCTGCCGGCGGCGGGGTCGATTCTGGAGGCCACGTTCTCCGTGGTCTTCGAATCGCTGCGTGAAGGTCTGGGGATCCTGGGGCCCTGACGGCGCCGTCGCCGTGGCCCGTGCTGGAGTTGAATCGTGGCTGCTGAGGATCAGGACGCAAGGACCGAACCACCAACGGCGCGCCGGCGCCGGGAGGCCCGCGCCGAGGGGCAGGTCGCCCGGAGCAACGATCTCTCGTCGTCGGTCATTCTGTTGGGGGGGCTGTTGTCGCTCTATTTCCTCGGTGGCCGGATCTTCGGGCGGATGGTGGTCGTCATGCGGGCCTGCCTCGGCAATACGGACGAGTCGGTGATCCGGCCGGATTCGCTCATGGCCAGCGGCGTGGCGGCAATCAGCGATGTCGGCATCTCGATGCTGCCGATGCTGGGGGCGGTCGTTGTGGTGAGCATCCTCATCTCGTTGATACAGGTGGGCTGGTGTCCGACGCTGAAGCCCATCAAACCGCGCCTCGATAAACTGAACCCGATCACCGGGGCGAAACGCCTGTTGATTTCGCCGCGGACGCTCGTCATGACCGGTATGAACCTCGCCAAGATGACGGTTGTGGCGGCGGTGGCGTACTTCACGCTGCGGGCCCGGCTGGCGGACGTCGTCGGCGCCGCGGGCCTGGACCATATCGCCGTCATGCTGCTGATGGGCAAGATGCTCTTCGATCTGGCGATTCGGCTCAGTATCGTGCTCTTTCTGCTGGCACTCATTGACTACGCCTATCAGCGATACCAGCACGAGAAGGGCCTGAAGATGACGAAGCAGGAGGTGAAGGATGAATACAAGAGCATGGAAGGGGATCCCAAACTCAAGAGCCGCCGTCGCCAAGTCCAGATCGAGCTGGCATTACAGCGCATGAAGGCGGCGGTGCCGACGGCGGATGTGGTGATCACGAATCCCACGGAAATCGCCGTGGCGCTGAAATACGACGAGTCGGCCATGGCCGCGCCGCGGGTTGTGGCGAAGGGCAAGGGCTACGTCGCGCAAAGAATCCGCGAACTGGCGATCGAACATCGAATTCCAATCGTCGAGAAGAAGCCGCTGGCCCAGGCCTTGTACCGTACGGTCGAGGTGGGGCAGGAAGTGCCGCCGCAGTTCTATCGGGCTGTGGCGGAGATTCTGGCGTACGTCTTCGAGCTGGCAGGAAAGGGAAGCCGCCGCATGGCCGGCGCGCCGGCGTGAGGCCGGCCGTGGCAACGGAACGCGTCGGAGGGCATCGAGGGTAAGCACGGTCGATCATGGCATTGAACACGGTTACACAATCAGCACCGATCCGGTTCATCGAGAAGCATCGCGGCATCTTGTTTCCGATCGCCGCGGCGAGTCTGCTGCTCGTGATTCTGATCCCGTTGCCGCTGTGGCTGATGGACATGCTGCTCGTGGCCAACATCACCGTCTCGGCGCTCGTGCTGATGACCGTGATGTACATGAAAAACCCGGTGGAGTTCTCCGTGTTTCCATCGGTGCTGCTGTCCCTGACGCTGTTCCGGCTCGTGCTCAACACCGCGACGACGCGGCTGATTCTCACGAACGCGCAGGAGGGGACCGCCGCGGCGGGCAAGGTGATCCAGACCTTCGGCGAGTTCGTGGCGCAGGGGTCACTGGCCATCGGCCTGATCATCTTTGTGATCATCGTCGTCATTCAATTCGTCGTCATCACCAAGGGCACCACGCGCATTGCCGAAGTGGCGGCCCGCTTTACGTTGGACGGCATGCCGGGCAAGCAGATGGCGATTGACGCCGACCTCAACGCCGGCACGATCGACGAGGCCGAAGCCCGCCGTCGCCGCGAGGAGATCAGCCACGAGGCGGACTTCTACGGGGCGATGGACGGTGCCAGCAAGTTCGTGCGCGGAGATGCGATCGCCGGCATCATCATCACGTTTGTCAACGTCCTCGGCGGGATCTACGTCGGAAAGATGGAGGTGGAGCCGCCGCTCGCGTTCATGGAATGCGTGAACGTCTTCACGAAGCTGTCGATCGGCGACGGTCTGACGGCCCAGATCCCGGCGTTCATCATCTCGATCTCCGCCGCGATGCTCGTCACGCGAAGCAACGCCAAATCGAACCTCGGCGAGGAGATTCTCACGCAGGTCGCGTCGCGGCCGACGGCGCTGGTGCTGTCGGCGGCGTTCCTCGGCATGCTGGCGTTTACGCCGCTGCCGAAGGTCCCGTTGGCTCTGCTCGCCGGAGGCTGCGTTGGGCTGGCGTTCCTGATGAACCGGACACAGACCGCTGCAGTGGTCGCGGCCGAAACGGAAAAGGCCAAGGCCCAGGCCCGCAAACCGGAACGCGTCGAGAACTTCCTTGCCGTGGATCCAATGGAGTTGGAGGTTGGCTATGGCCTGATCCGGCTCGTGGATCGCAAGCAGGGCGGCGATCTGCTCGATCGCATTACCAACATCCGCAAGCAGACCGCGACCGAGTACGGCTTCATCGTGCCGCCGATTCGGATCCGCGACCAGTTGCGGCTGGAGCCGAATCGCTACGTGGTCAACATCAAGGGCATCGAGGTCGGTTCCGGCGAGGTGATGCCGGAGCACCTGCTGGCGATCGATTCAGGTCTTGTTTCAGCACCGATCAACGGAATCGAGACGAAGGAGCCCGCCTTTGGGCTGCCGGCCCTGTGGATTGCCGTATCCCAGCGGCACGATGCCGAGCACCGGAACTACACGGTCGTCGAGCCCACGAGCGTCTTGGCCACGCACTTGACCGAGATCATCAAGCAGCACGCCGCCGAGCTGCTGACCCGCGAGCAGGTCGGTCGGCTGCTCGACACGCTCAAGGAGCATTCGCCGAAGATCGTCGAGGACGTGATTCCCGAGTCGCTGAAGGTCGGGCAACTGCAGAAGGTGCTGCAGAACCTGCTCCGCGAGCGCGTGCCGATCCGGGATCTCGAGACGATCCTGGAGACCCTGAGCGATTGGGCTCCACGGACGAAGGATCTGGACGTCCTGACGGAATACGTGCGGCATGCGTTGGCCCGGGCGATCTGCTCGACGCACCGGGACGACGAAGGCGTGATCTCCGCCATCACGTTCGACCCCCAGGTCGAGGACATGGTCAATTCGCACCTGGAGAGCAACGACCACGGGACATACCTGACGCTGCCGCCGGTGACGCAGAACAAACTGGTCGCCGCGATTCGCGAGCAGGTCGAGGCTACAGCAGGTAGTGGGGCAAAAACTCCAGTGCTGCTTTGCTCGCCACAGGTGCGGGCATGGGTGCGCCGGCTGATCGAATCGGTCATGCCGCACGTCGCCGTTCTAGGCTACAACGAAATCGTACGCGGTGTTGAAGTCCGTTCACGAGGAATGGTGGTACTGAGTGATGAACCTGCAAACGTTCCAGGCTGATACGATGGCCGAGGCCCTGGCCAAGGTGAAGCGGGCCCTCGGCCGCGATGCGGTGATCCTGCACACGCGGACGCTCAAGCGGGGGGCGGTGCTGGGCCTCGGGGGGCGCACCGTTGTGGAAATTACCGCGACCAACGACGCCAACGTCTTGCCTCCCCGGGCAACTCGTGGTATTATGGGACGCACTGCCGTGGCACAGAGTCGCGATCGACGGGCGGAGGGAACCGCCTTGCACGTCTCGACGTCG
>JAFGKA010000097.1 GCA_016928855.1 Phycisphaerae bacterium | reverse complement strand
GGCGGCGCCTGGGGGCGACCCAAGCGGCGATTCGGCCGAACCGGGTGCTGCCAATGCGGAATCGCGACAGAGGTCTGGCACACGAGGCGACCAGGAAGCCGAATCGACTGATTCTGAGCCGGCGTCGCGTCAGGCCCCTGGCACGCACGGTGGCCAGGACGGCGAAACCGCCCCGGCGCCGGCATCTGATACCCCCCATGGCAGCCGGCGCGGCTCGCTGATCGGCGAGGCGCTCACCGAGGCCATCGCCGAAGCTGTCCGCCAGACAGACGGCGACGGCCACTACCGGGTCTTCACGAAGGCCCACGACCGGATCGAGCTGGTGCCGGCGGCTGACGCGGCTGAGGCCGAGGCCCTGCTGGCTAATGGCCGTGACGCCGCACGGCGACTTCGCCGCGGCCTGACCAACGCCCTGCGCTCCGCAGAGAAGCGGTGGTGGCGGCATGATCAACTGCGGGGCGAGCTTTCGCCTCGGAGCCTGTATCGCCTGGCCACGGACCGGCCTCGCCTGGACATCTTCCGCGTGCGGAGCGTTGTCCAGGGCCAGTCGACCGCGGTCAGCATCCTGCTGGACGCTTCGGGCAGCATGTCCCGCCGCAAGATGGAGGTGGCCCGCAGCGCGCTTGCGGTGCTGCTGCAGGCGCTGGGCGATCTCGGCGTGGCGACGGAGGCCCTGACGTTCACCACCGGCAACGCGGTGGACATTGCTCAGGCCGTCCAGCAGAGCGGTCTCGATGCCGGCAAGCTGCGCGAGCGGTATGGGCGGCTGTCGAACCTGGAGATCGGGCTGGTCAAGGCGTTCGCCGAGCCGGTCAGGCCGGCGCTGGCGCGGCTGCCGGCGGTTCGCGGCTCGGGCCTGACGCCGCTGGGCGAAGGGATGCAGATCGCGGCGGCCCGGCTGGTCGTGCGGCGAGAGAACCGGCGGATCCTGCTCGTGCTCACGGACGGCAAGGCTGGCTGCGAGGGCAGCAGCGAGTCGGCCAGGCGGCACGCGCAGGCGATGGCCGAACGCATCATGCGGGCGGGCATCGAACTGATCGGCGTTGGCATCCTGGACGAGAACATCCGCGAAGTGGTCGCGGAGTCGATTGTCATACAGAAGATCGAGGACCTGCCGGCTCAGCTGTGCAAGCTGCTGGGCCGCACATTGAAGAAGGGATTGCGTCATGTTGGATAAGAAGACCGAGTTGATGTTGAGCGTGGCGAATACGCTGACGGCTGAGGATCTGGATTGCCTGCGAGCGATGGCGGTGCTGCCGGCGGAGTCGGAGGCGTTGGTTGCAGAATCGTCTGCGAATGATGAGGCCGAGCCTGCGGCAAGCGCCGTGGATGAAGCCATGGTGGACGAGGTCGTTGCGGGCAACGCGGCAACTGCTGCGGGCCAGGCCGATGCAGGCGGTGCAGGGCCGATCGAGGCGCAGCCGTCGGCGTCGGGAATCGCACGCGGCGAATACGAGCGCACACGCACGCGCGAGTCCAAGATCGCCACGGCGTGCGTCGGCCACGAGCGGGCAAAGCATGATTGGTGGCCGGTCGGCACGGAGCTATTCGGCCGGATCGGCGCAGAGGGATTCACCGCAATCGTTGTGGAGAACCTGGCAGTCAAGAGCGGCCGAAGCCTGCGAATCACATCAGGCCCGGCATTCGGCAAGATCTGCCGAACGCCTACAAGAGCAGCCCTCGAAGCCACGGAAATCTACCGCCAGGCCAACAATCTAGGCCGAGGTGGTGGAGTAACAAACGGTTGGGCCTTCTGGAAACCCCGCGCCTGATCCACTCCTTCTCTCCTTCCTTCCCCGCGCCCGAAAGGGCGCATCTCCCCACGGCTTAGCGAGAGCTCTATTCTTCTGCCCGTCATCGTGACGTAATTCTCAGGGCACCACCGTGCGCAGATAGATGTGGTACGCTGTAGGAGATCGTTCTCGTGTGATCATGGAGACTGCACATGTCGCTTCCTCGCAGCCTGCGCCAGGAGTTCTTGAAACACCGCAAACGCAAGCAGATTTCGCTCGACGGTACTGTCGCCGGAATTGAGCCAGCCAGATACCGCGGCGGCTATGAGTATGCAGGTCAGCAGCTGCCTCAGCAGGTGGCGCCATCGCAGGCAGACGACTACCTCGGCCGGTTGGCGGATCAGTATGAACCACATCCCGGCTGGATGGAGGTCCCGCAGCCGGAGTACGACGCATACACTCCCGCAATGCCGACGATCTTCACGCCCCTGCACCGCGATGCGCCATCTCCGACCAGACCGGTGTTCCCAGAGGATGAAGCGCCAAGCGTCGAGCACTTGATGACGACCGAATCGCTGGCAGACCTTGCGATGCGGGAAGGCGGGTCTCAGATCGACAGCGAGGGGCCTGTGCCGTACGACAATCCGGTCACGGCGAACGAGTTGTTGCACAGCCCGGCGTCGCTCGATCAGATTGCGGGGGCCCAGCCGGATCCAATAACGGAGATCGAGCAGGCCATCGGTCAACAGATGGCTGAGCCGTTCGCTGCTCCGCAACCGATGCCTGAACCGGAACCAGACCCCTGGGAGGTGCAGCGGCAGATGTACGATGAGCAGATGAGGCCCTTGATGGATCCGTTCGGCATGCCGGGCATGATGGGGCCTCGGCCGATGATGTAGCTTCTGATCTGCTCGAGGTAAGCGGAGAATCAAGTCGATCGGATATATGGGCGCGTTTCATTGTTTTCCTGCGTATGTAATGGGATGCGACGCGATGGGAGACGCCGTTCGCTCG
>JAFGKA010000096.1 GCA_016928855.1 Phycisphaerae bacterium | reverse complement strand
TCTTCCTCAGGTCCGGCTTGCGCCCGTCATCGTTTACGCAGAACGCTACGAAGAAATCCTCGATCGCCTGGGTGCGTGGCATGCGCGCCAATCGCTCGAACACGCGGGCACGTTGCACCGGTGATAATCGGGCATCGACCGCCCAGTCGAGCAAGCGTTGCTGAAGGCCGGGAGAATCGTCGGGTAGGCTTTCCGAGAGGTGTGTGATGACTGCAGCCATGGCGTAGTCATCATCGAAATACCTGTCATCATGGTTCCGTGCAGCGAGGGCCAGCACCTTCGCTTCAAGGGCCGGCTCCAGCGTGACGATCGCCTGCAGCATGGCTGCGAGCTCATAATGGTCGGCCGGCGATTCCGCACGCTCCAGCAACGGCGCGACGTCGGACGCATCACCGAATTCCTGGATCACGGCCGCAGCCGAACCAGCGATGGACGGGTCAGAATGGTCCAGGCGTCGTCTTGCGCTTGGGAGAGCTGCGGCAAGCTTGCGTGAAGCGGCTTCGTCAAGCAATCTGCCAAGTGCCGTGGAATACGGATGAACCTTCGACAACGCATCGAGAATCTTACCATCCGTGAGCGCCGAAGCGTTGATGTATTGATCACACCAGTCGATATCATCCCATCGTGGTTGTCGGAGGCGGTCAGTCCAGCGCTGAAACCATCGCTTTCCCATGCTGTGAGCGTATCGTGAAAGTGTACTGCAGTCCAACAGCGCACGTTGATTGGTGTTCTGGAGTAAAGCCCCGGGTGGAGCGCAGCGCAACCCGGGGATAACGTTTCCCACAATGATTCCTAACCCCGGAGGGGTGGCAGAAGGTGAACCGTTGAGATGAATCCTGCGTTTGCCGATACGTTGCGCGGTTGTTGCGCAACGCTCGATGCACACCCTTCTGTCACCCCCTGAAGGGGGTTCGAAGATAGCGAACGCCGTCCCGATTCCCCGGGTTTCGCTGCGCTGCACCCGGGGCTCTATTCCATCGGATGTTCTCGTCGTGCACCGCCCTGCGGTTCTGTTGCGTCGGGCAGCATGCCTCCACGCTATCCCGAAGCTATTCCTCTTCGTCCGTTCTGTTTTGCGACGTGCGGTGACTGACCATCATTGTTGCGTGCGATGTGCCGTCATCGGCGGCGAATTCGTTGCTGGAAACGTGCCAACGCCCTACCACGATGCGAGCAAGATATGTGTATTGGCAGGCGTCAGGCCTGCTACGCGGATTTGTTCGGCGACGGTCACGAGTCGGTCCGGCGGGCACTGGCCACAGGTGGCGTAGGTGGCGCCGCTGTCCGTCCAGGCGACCGTGTGCGTCTTCGTGCCCGCGACGATGACGTAGCTGTGGTTATCGTGAAGCGCAGTGGCCAGACTGCCAATCTCGGCGACCGGTTCAACTGAGAACACCGAAATCGGTCGATGCTTGCCCTGCTTGCACGCATAGACGACATGCGCGCCGCGATGCCCGAGCAGTTCGCAATAGTCCGCTGCCGCGAACGACATGCCGTTGCCGGTCAGATCCGGTGCCGACACATGGAGCTGCAGCTTCGCCCGCATGGCATCGGCCGCGCCGGCCCGCGTCCGCGGCAACTCCGTGGCGTGATGATGCTCGGGGTCGGCGCAGCACGCCAGGTGCAGCGCCTCGGCTGCCGCCGCAAATTGCATGGCCACCGGGCTCGTATCCGTAACCCAGCTTCCAGACCCCTGCTCTCGCGAGCCGTACCACAATCCGAGTCCGGCCACGAGGACGATCGCTGCCGCCACGGCCATCGCTCGCGGGCGCGCGAACCAGTTCTGCCGCGGGATCGTCTTCGGTCCGTCCACCGTCATTGGTCCCGCGGCGCGCAGGGCGGCCCGCAAGCGATCCTCGAGCCCCGCCGGCGCGCGCTCGGAACCGAACGCGCCGGCGATGGCCATTTTGAGTCGTCGTTGGGTTTCCACGTAGGCAGTGGCGTCGGGATCGGCAACGAGTTCGTCCTGGACGCCTGCGGCCTCGGCCGCTTCGAGTTCACCGTCTACGAAGGCGTTCAGGCGTCCGCGGAGTTCGTCACTATTCATCGTTTCGTCCGCTTCCCCTCGGTGTTTCGCTCACCCGCATACGCGGCGAGGTGCCCGCCAGCCTGTTGCCGAGCGCGATAGAGTCGGCTCATTACCGTGCCGACCGCACAATCACAGACCTCGGCGATTTCCTTATAGCTCAGGTTCTCGACCGCCCACAGCAACAGCACCGCACGGTACTCCGGCCGCAGGGCGTCGACAGCCGCCTTGATCTCATCGTCGACCTGCTCCCAGTCGATCTCGCCCAAGTCCCGTTCCGCGGCATCACCGCTCGTGGCCTCGCCGCCGAACTGGTCGAAATCAACGTCATCCAACAGGGCTGGCTCGCGTGCCTGCCGGCTCCGGCGGCTGCAAAAGGCGTTGTACAGGATCTTCAGCAGCCACGGCTTCGTGCCGTATCCGCGAAGCTCGAACGTGTCGAACGCCCGCAGTGCCCGCAGGAACGTGTCCTGCACCAGATCCTCGGCTTCCGCCTCATTGCCGGCCAGACGGCGAGCCATCCGATACACCGCGTCGAGATGCGGCAAGGCCAGCGCCTCGAACCGCTCGCGCACTCTCACGGACGGCCCTTCGAGCGTCGCCGGGGTTCTCTCTCCATTCATGATAACTCGGCCCGCCATGACGATATTCCCTTCGCTGCCACCGGGGATTCCGATCCCTGAGCCGGTCGCCGCGTCGTGGCCATTCTAAGCCGGTCACATCTGCTCGACCGTCGCGCCGCTGCCCCACGGCCGGGCGGGCGGCCCGCTATGGCTTCCGGCGGCATTCGGCGTTCTCCCGGGCCTTGACATCACCCGCGGAAACGATAAAATACCGACCGGTCGGTTTTTATTATAGACAGGGCGCCCCCGATGGCCAGGACGACGGCCCAAAAGGCAAAAAAACCGCGATCTGAACCCAGAAAACGGGCTAAGGGGCCCGCAACCCGGGCCGGGATCCTCGCGCTGGCGAGGAATCTGTTCAGCGTCCACGGCTACCACGCGACGGGCATCGCCGACATTTTTGAGGCCAGCGGTCTGAGCAAAGGGGCGTTTTATTACCATTTCCATACGAAGCAGGCGCTGGCGATGGCTATTCTGGACGAAATTCCCGGCGCCTACGAGCGGGAGCTGATCGCGCCGGCCGCCGCGATGCCCTCGCCGGGCGCGCGGCTGCGCGAGATGCTGCGCCGAGCGGTGGCCCTGAACCGCCGGGGGGATTGGTGTAACTGTCAGCTATTAATGACGTTAGCGGCGGACCTCACCGATGCGGACGGGGCCTTGCACGACCGGATCGCAGGGATGTTCTCCGGGATGTTCGACCTCTGGCGCGATGCGGTCGCCGCGGCGCAGGCGTCGGGCGAGGTCCGCGCGGACGTCTCGGCGGACGTCTGTGCTCAGTGGCTGGTCTTTACGATCATGGGGTTTCTGTTGAGCAAGAAGCTCGGCGGCGAGCATGTGCCCGCCGAGCATGTGGTCGAGGCAGCGCTGGCGTTTCTCGGTTTGGCGAAGGGCGACGGGCAGAAGGAGATGCAAGGATGAAGACGACGGAATTCATTGCGACGGCGTTGGAGATGGGGCGGGTATGGCT
>JAFGKA010000095.1 GCA_016928855.1 Phycisphaerae bacterium | reverse complement strand
GTCCACGGTCGGGTTCGGGAAGATCGGCGTCACGCCGGACGCCGCCGCGGTGATGATACGGACCCACGACGTGTCGTCCGTCTTGTTGGCCCAACTGAAACGGATGTCCTGGGAGTTGTTGTCCGTCTCCACGGCGGGAGCATAATACAAGAAATGCGTCACAAACGTGTCATTGCCGTTGTCGCCGGGATAACCGCCGTGGCCAAAACCCGTGCCGTCAGCCCCGATGAATACTTGGGTCTGCGTGCTGTACCAGGGCATGTTGAAGATCGGAGGGGCAGTCCGATTGACCTCGTCGGCATCCGGCCAACCGTACGGGTCGTGCGTGCCCGTGCCATTGTCATAATCGAACGTTCGCGTTGCCCCAACCGTTAGTGGCGCAATGCCCAAAACAAGCAGTACGCCGATCGATATTGCAGACCTGAATCTGTGTCTCATGGCGCCGTTCTTCCAATCGGCAAGAAATGCGGTAACTGGGCATCCACATGACTCAACCACGTGCATTTGATTGTAGCCCGAGCACGCAACCGAGTCAATTTGTCTGTACTCGCGCCGATCCGTGGACGCGGGATGAGGGCCGAGCCTGCCGTCCTGATGCATCGGAGGCGGGCGACCAGGTTAACGGGTGGCCTGGGGGTGATATTGTGACTTACGTGTGTCCGTGCTGTCGCGCGAGGTTCAGGGTGGAGTTGCCGCAGTGACCGACGACCGCTATCGGTGGTGGTTAGCTGACTCATGTGGACACCCAGTATGCGGTGTTCCTCCGCCGCGCCGATCGCGGCCAACAACTCACGCATGGACAGAGCGTCCGCGCGGAACGTGTTCCGACGAGGGAGTCAGGCAACACGATCCGCGCGGTCGTTTCTCTCATCGAAACGACGACAAAAGGCGGACACTGAAGAACGGCTCTCTTCTCACTCGCAGCAACGGGACAGTCAAAGGTATGCGGCTTTTCCACCTCACAATCTCTGACGGCCGCAGTATACTGCGATTCGGTTTCAATGCAAGGTATTTTCTCGTGCTTTTTTTCGGTCCATGGTCGCCTAACGTCATACAGGTGGCACGTTCCGCAATCAAATGAGCAGATGCCGCCGGCCCGTCCATTCGTGACGGCAACTGGCGAAGCAGGAATCCGGGTGTCGGCGCTGCCTGCGAAGAACATGGCCATCGCCCAATCCACGCGCATCCACGTCGCAACGCGGCGGGGCCGCGGCCGCGCCCAACCCTGGCCGCGTTGCCCGGGCGGGACAACACGGCAGGCTTTTCGATTAGCCGGGCTTCTGGCGGTCTTCCGCGTCGGTCCCTGTCGGGAAATGTCGATCCCAGCAGCCTGATCCCCCTCCCGCCTCGGTAGGCTCGCCAGCCCCCACAAGCGCATCTCAGGGCGTCTCGGCTTCGGCGCAGAGCCAACGCGGAGCCGGCTGCCGGCGCGCACCTATTCAACGTAAAGCCTTAGCGCACAAGATTCTACGCCCCATACACCAGCCTTGGCGGCCCGCCACGACGCGCGCCAAGCCTCGTAACGCCCTGCCGTAAATCACGACTTGGCGCGGCGGCGGGATGGTGGTAGGCTTTTCTCTCGATGATGCGACTGCCCGATGGCTTCTCTGGTTGGATCGTTCTGTTGGTGGCTCATCAGTACGCTGCTTCTCGCGAGAAAGCCCTGCAGGTGTCAATAAGAGGCATGGCTGGACCGCGCGGATCGCAACAGCCAGCCGAAGGGATTGTCGTGCCGATGGGGTCGGAATGGGGCGGAACTGTGCCCCAGAGGCATCACCCCTGGCGTCTCGTGTCATAGCTTGGTTACCGCTCGCTTGCATGGCCAACCTCGCCCATCGAACCCCCGCCTCAGTGTAGCTCGAACGGCATTCGGCGTCAGCCGTGGCTGTAATTCATAGAATGCAGCTTGATTTGAGGGCAAGTCTTGGGGATAATAGTGATTGGACGAAGAAGCGCATTTCACTTCTTCTGCGCGTCACTCGAATGCCGTAATTGCGGCATTGTGGGTGGGCTCATCGCGGCAAACCTCTTGCACGAGGGTATTCATCATGCACTCGGCCAGCACAGTACGATTCCGGGGGCTGGCGGTTCGGGTGGGAGTGCTTGTTCTGCTTTGTTCGGCGCCGGTGCGGGCAGTCATGGTCAGGCTTTCGACATCGGAGTTGGTACGGCAGGCGCAATGCGTGGTTACGGGGCAAGTGACCGCCGTTTATTCGATGTGGGACGAAGAACGCACCATGATCTACACCTATGTGACGCTCGCGCTGGACGAAACGATTCTGGGCGAACCGGACGCCGAGCCGATCGTCATTCGGACGTGGGGCGGCGACGTGGCTGAGGGCGGCTGCTTCGTCAGTGATCAACCGCACTTCGTGGCCGGCGAATTGGTGTTGGTGTTTCTGGAACATGATTCGACGGCGTCGCGGTACTACAAGGTCACAGGGGCGTTCCAGGGCAAGTTCACGATCGATGGCGGGTGGATTGTTGAGAAGGGCGTTTCTTTGTCCGCGTTTGTGGACCAGATCACGGGCAGGACTCCGGCCGAGTCGCCGGCCCCCGAGGCGCCGCCGCTGACGGCGGCGGAAGGCCCGAGGTATTCGTACCCCGGCTACAAGTGGCCCGAGAGCAGCATGCCGATCCGGTACTCCATTAACGAGAACGGGCTTGATGACTGCACCTTCGACGAGTTCAAGGCGATTCAGCGTGCAGGTCAGGTATGGGAACAGGTGCCGGGAGCCTATTTCTCTCTGTGTTACGCTGGTACGACGAGCACGAACGTACAGGCACAGGACGGCGAGAATGTCGTGGCATTCGTGTCAATGGGGGCAAACGAGTTGGGTTGGGGCAATGTCTGGTACGATGCGGACGACTGGATCTACGAGGCGGATATTCGCATCAACAAGGACAAGTCCTGGTCGGCGTTCAGCGGAAACGCGTGTTCGGCAGACCGGTATGATGTCCAGAGTCTCGCTGCCCACGAGTTCGGTCATTGGCTGTACCTCGGGCACTCAAGCGACGAGGATGCAACGATGTCGGTTGGTCTCGGAAAGGGCGAGATCTGGCCGCGGGACCTTGCCGCCGACGACATGTCCGCCAGTCGGGGCCTTTATCCGCATTACGACGGGCGGCCACACGTGCAACCGGGCTGTTGGTGGTGGGCACCGGCGTCGCCGATGATGTTCTCATCGCTGGGCATCGCCGACTTCGATCGCGACGGTACGGACGAGTTGATCGTGGGCTTCGGCGGCGGCGCCGCAGGCGTGTGGGCGCTCAACGGCGATGGCAGTTGCGTGCGTACCAACGGCATTGGTACAGGACAGATCGTTGGCTCGGTTCCGGCCGTGGTGGAGCTCGATGGCGACATGTGGCTTGAGGTTGTCGTGGGCAGCGCGGACAACAAGGTGTACGTCAAGAATGACGACGGGACGAACGTGGCGGGCTGGCCGATTGCGACGGGTGGCGAGGTGCATTCATCGCCGGCGCTCGGCGATATCGACGGCGACGGTGCACTGGAAATCGTCATCGGTTCGGACGATGGCAAGGTGTACGCCTGGAATGCCAACGGGACCGTCCTCGACCGCGATGCCGCGGCACCATGGGATTGGCCGAAAACGGTCGGCGACAAGGTGCAGAGTTCGCCGGCGCTGGGCGATGCAGATGGCAACAGCGGGCTCGATTTCGTCGTCGTCGGTTCTGACGACGGCAATGTTTATGCGTGGGACTACACGGGCACGGCGTTGGCGGGTTGGCCGAAGGGGACGGGCGACAAGGTCCGCAGCTCGCCCGCGATCGGTGACATCGATGACGACGATGAGCTCGAAGTTATCGTCGGCTCGGACGACGGCAACGTTTACGCATGGAATCTCGACGGCACGGTCGTTGACCGCGACGGCGCGGCGCCATGGGACTGGCCCAACGCAACGGGCGGGGCGGTGAGCAGCTCGCCGGCGCTGGGCGATATCGACGGGGATGGTGATCTCGACGTTGTGGTCGGCTCGGCTGACGGCAAAGTCTATGCGTGGGATCACACAGGCACCACGCTTACCGGCTGGCCTGTCACGACAGCCGAGTCGGTGCTCTGTTCGCCGATCATCGGCGACATGGACGGCGATAACCAGCAGGAGGTAATCGTCGGGTCGAACGACGGGCGCGTGCACGCATGGAACGGAAACGGAACGGTAGTCACCGGCTGGCCGTCGTCGATCGTGGATGACATCACGGCATCGCCGGCGCTGGGCGACATCGACGACAACGGTGAGCTCGAGTTGTGCGTGGCGATCGGTGGCTTCCTCGGCTACGGCGTTGGTTGCTGGGACCTGGGCAGCCCCTACAACGAGGATCGCTTGGCATGGCCGGTCTTCGGACACGATCGGTATCACACGTCGAATGCCGGCTGTCACCTGCCGGAAATCACCGAGATGGTGCATCTGGAAGATTTCAACCCGGATCGTGGGGATCAGGACTGGGGCTCCGGCAGCCAGGGTTGTCCGCTGCCGGGCTACGACGGCTCGACGTCGGTCAGTCCGCCGTTCAGTTGGGGCGTGGCAGGTTCGTCGATGGCCGGTGCGTTCGCGTGGTCGCAATCCGAGAACGTCCAGATTGATTTCGCGCAGCCATACGAAGTGAG
>JAFGKA010000094.1 GCA_016928855.1 Phycisphaerae bacterium | reverse complement strand
GAGCCGGTAGCGGCTCGAAAGCCGGCACGAAGGGACCCGATCTCAGGGCTTCCGCAATCGTGCCGCATTCAATCATCCACCACAGTCTAACGCCGACACGACCAGGGACGCTGACCTTGCGCCTGTTCGCCATGCTGGCCGTTTGGCTGGCGGCGTCGCAGACCTGGGCGGCGGATGCTTCGTCCTCGCCGGGCGAGACTCCATCCGCGACAACGCAATCCGCGGAAGCTGCAGGCAACCCCGTTGAACTCAAGACCGTGGACCGGATCGTCATCGCGGTGTACGGCATTGGGCTGCTTGCGGTCGGCGTCTATTTCGCCCGACGGACGCGCACAACGGACGACTACCTGCTGGGCGGTCGGAAGATGAGGTCTGGCTCTGTCGGCCTTTCACTGTTTGCCAGCCTTCTGAGCACGATCACGTATCTGGCGATCCCGGGCGAAATGATCAGCAAGGGGCCGGTGATCCTGCTCTCGCTCGTGTCGATCCCGATCGCGTACGTCGTCGTCGGCTGGCTGCTGATCCCGTACATCATGCGGCTGCGAGTCACCAGCGCCTATGAGATCCTGGAGACCCGGCTCGGCGTTCGCATTCGCCTTCTTGGTTCGGTCATCTTCCTGCTGACCCGGCTGTTGTGGATGGCGCTGATCATCTACATCACGTCGGACAAGATTGTCGTTGTAATGATGGGCTGGCCATCGAAGGCCACGCCGTATGTCGCGATTGCTATCGGGCTGCTCACGGTGGTATACACGTCGATGGGGGGGCTGCGGGCGGTCGTCTTTACAGACGTGATCCAGTCGTTCATCCTGCTCGGTGGGGCGGTGCTGTCGATCGTGCTGATCACGTTTGCGATGGGTGGCGTCGGCGCCTGGTGGCCGCATGAATGGTCGTCAGGCTGGGATCTGCAGCCGGTCTTCAGCCTTGACCCCCATATCCGCGTGACGTGGATTGGCTCCATCGTATTCATGACGGTCTGGTGGATTTGCACGGCCGGCTCGGACCAGATGGCGATTCAGCGATACCTCGCCACACGTGATGTCCATACGGCCCGACGCGTGTTCCTGACGACGGGCATAACCAACATCGTTCTGTACTTCGTGCTCGCGGCGCTCGGCTTTGCGTTGATGGGGTATTTCCGCGCCTATCCGGATTTGCGCCCGCCCGGCGGCGACTATCTGGCCAATGCCGACATACTTTTTCCCTACTATATCGTGCATTATCTCCCAGCCGGCGTGACGGGTCTGGTGATTTCAGGGCTGCTGGCGGCGGCCATGTCGAGCCTTTCATCGGGTATCAACTCGTCGTGTTCGGTGATTGGCGTGGACTTCGTGGACCGATTTCGGCGCTGCGAGGTCACCGATGCCACCCGGTTTCAGCAGACGCGGATCATCGCGGTAGTCACGGGCCTGATTGCCGTGGCGCTCAGTTCGTTGATGGGCAAGGTTGAGGGGAACATCATGGAGGTCACCGTCCGGACGAACCACGTGTTCGTTGCGCCGCTGTTCGGTCTGTTCTTCATGGCGATGTTCGTGCCGTTCGCCACGCCGTTCGGCACGGCGTGCGGGGCGCTGGCCGGCTGCGCGGTAGCAGTCGTGATCGCCTACTGGGATCTCCTCACGGCCGGCCGACCACTGAGTTTTCAGTGGATCAGTCTGGCGTCGCTGATCGTCAACCTCATTGTCGGCTGCGCGGTGAGCCGCCTGTCGGCCGGCGCACAACAACGCAGGCAGCGTGGTCCGTACTGATGGTGCGGTCCGCATCCGGAACGCGACGAGCCCGGCTGCCGGCCGTCGAGCGGGAATCGGCCCGGCGGGTTGTTCCACATCGCTGACAGGCTTCGTTGCGAACGGCTGCGTTGCCGTGGCCGCAGGCAGAGGAGGGTCTGTGCGATGAACCGGCGTTCACGACGGATCGTGCTTGGAACGCTGCTTGGCGTCACGATCGGCGTGCCATTGAGCCTGGCTGAACCCAGTGGTCGCATGCAGACGCGAACGTATGGGACGGGGACTTCGCTCGTCGTGAACGGCCAGACGACCTGTGCCATCCTCTTCCCGGCAGAGCCGCCAGCCTGGCGAGCCATGGCCGAGCGCCTTGCGGACGGCCTGCGGGCTTTGGGGGCCGTAGATGTTCCACTGATTCCGGACACGGAAGCCGTCCCGCAACGACTGGGGCCAATCCCGGACGCGTTGGCTGGAAAGTCGCTGATTCTTCTGGGCAACGTCAAGGTCAATCGTGCCTTTTTTCCGCTCTATGCCAACTACTACACGTACTGTGACATGGACTACCCGGGGGGTGACGGCCACGTGGTGCGCACGGTGGTGCGACCCTTCGGGCAGCCGGTCAACTATCTACTGGCTGGCGGCAGCACCGTCGAGGGAGCCGGTATCGCCGTGGAGCGCCTGCTGGGCAGGCTCGGCGAACTCGAGCCTGGGGGCGATGTCGAGTTGCCGTATTGCCTCGACGTCGGGCTGGCTCCGGCGTTGTCGCGTGTGCTTGACCCGATCGTCGCGGAGCTGAGTGATGACGCAGGCGTGCCCGAGGAAGCGCCCTACGGGCAGGCGCGCGACGCATTCACAGCCCGCGCACATCTCTATTACTACACGGGCCACGATGCACTCGCGCACGGCGCGCGTCGTTGGGCGCTGGCCCTGGTGCAGCGTGAGCCGGGGCCGATTCGTATCAGCGACTACCACCTGGTGAACCTGGCGGCCGCATGGCGACGGGTGAGCGTGAGCCCCGCCTTCTCGGCGACGGATCGACGGCTCATCGACGAACGAATACTACAGACCGCCGCGGAGCAGGAGACGGCATGGTGGCGACAGCGCGATGCATCGGCCGGCATCGGCACGCGGCATCAGACGACGGGCATGCTCGGCTGGTGGTCGCTGATGCGAACGCTTCAGGAACTCGGCGAGCCGGACGCAGCGGCCGCGGCGTATCTGGCGGAGCGTCGCCGCGAATGCGAGGCGTATCTGGACGGGTTACTGCGTCACTACTCGGATGATTCCGATGATTACCAATCCGCGGACTCGGTTCACAATACGGTGAGCTACGCGCTCCAGACCGGTCAGTTCGAGTGGTTTCACAGCGGCTTGGCGCGCCGCGCCGCCGAGCGCATCCTCGCGATCACGGACAATCAGGGTACATACGCGGGCATCATGGGGTACGGCGAGGCCCTGCCCGGCTGGGAGCGTTTCACGCTCAACGCGGGTTTGTTGCTCGGGGCGTGCGATTATGTGTACGAGGATTCGTCATTCCGTTGGCTTCTCATGCGGTTTCCGCCGCTGCATCGCACGTGGGGGCCGTTGCATCCATGGCGGCTCGGCCTGTTC
>JAFGKA010000093.1 GCA_016928855.1 Phycisphaerae bacterium | reverse complement strand
GCCACAGACCTCGTTCATCACTACTATACACGCGCTTATCGGAAGATGTCAACTGCGTTTTGCAGAAAAACTTGAATGAGTACCGGCTCCAGGTCGTATTCGGCTCGCCCCGCGTGGATCACACCGTTCTCCTACATCGCGCACGGCGCGCGCACATCGCCGTCGAGCGGCTGGCCGAGCGAGCCCGGGGTGACGATCCGCAGGGTCCCTTGGTGACGCACCAGCGGGAAATGCGTGTGGCCGACGACCAGCACATCGGCTTCGACCTTTCCGGCGACCTCGTCGAGGATCGCGTCGCACCCCTGGGGCGTCAGGCGGCAGTCGCAGAATGGGACGATTGGCGTGCACGTCCGAGACGATCAGAATCCGCACCGGTCGGTCACTACCGGGCCCGCCTATTCGGCGGGACACCCTCAGGACGTCGTCGGCGGGTCACGCCTTCCGTGCCGCGATCAGCGTCAGCAGCGCTTCGGCGGCGGCCTCCGGCCCCTTTGTCTCGTAGCCGGCTATGCCCAGGCGCGTCCGCAGTTGGCCCACGAAGACGCCGCTCTCGAATGCCGCTCGGAACACCTTCTCCGCCAGGGGTTCGTGGAGTTCCTTGTACTGCGGCGCGCCGAATATGTTGGCGAAGTAACTGTGCACCAGGCCGGTGGAGGTCGTTGTGCCCTTGGCCATGGCCGCCCCCTCACGAAAGACGCTCAAGGCCGTCTCGGCATTCTCGAAACGTTCGATGATGGGGTGTTCGTCGTCCACTTCTTCGTAGTTGTTGGCGTACAACAGGAGATCCAGCCGGTAGCCGTGGAGCACCTCGTCGAGCGTGGTCACCGGCAGCACCACGCGAGCGTTGGTCTTCTGAGGGCTCATGATGATGGCCCGATCGAGCTGCCCGAACGCATACCCTTGCTGAAGATCGTCCAGCCGGACGAACGCGCCGATTTCCGTGCCGTACGCCAGCACGCCACCATCGGCGCCGATGTCCAGCGAACCCATGTCGTCCGCGATGATCCGCAGGTCGCGGATGCAGTCCTTGCCCAGCGTCCGGAACGCTTCGAGCGATTCCGACTTGCCCGTGGCCGTATCGCCGATGAGGAGAACGCTCGCCACCTGGCCGTCGTCGAGCGAGATGCGCACCATGGCACCATGGTACGGCATGCGCCCCCGCTTCATCATGAGGATGTTGTGCAGCGTCAGAATCATCTTCTTGAGGTAGCCGAAGTAGCCGAACCGGTCCTCGCCGGGCACGGCGGCGACCAGCAGATCGTTCCCTTCATCCTCGTAGAAGATCGTCGGAAGCTCGCCGAAGTCGCTGACCGCCTCCGGAGGCACGCCGAACAGGTAGACGGCGTGGGGGCCCTTGCGGATCTGATCAGTTGTTGCCAACTCAAACAGATTGGCGAGAGAGCATCCCAGACCGATAAACTTCTGGTGAAAGTAGACGAAGATCACCAGCGGACCGACGACGGCCGGGTAGCAGAGCCACTGGTTCGGATCGATCGACAGGCCGTCCAGGGGGCTGCGTGTCGCTTTCTGGAACTGCCCGGTGCGCCGGTTCATCGGCGGATCGATGATCATCGGGGGCGCCACCCACACCTGCCGGATGAACGGCACGTTGTTGAGCAGTTCGTGATACCGTGAAGGAAGTGGGCACGCCTCTGGGACTGCAATCAAGCCTACTTTGCACGCCGCCGCGACCTGTCGGTATACACGGGGGTGGTCACCGGTGATATTTTCGCAAAGATCGCGGTATACCGAGCGAACCAGATGCGATAGCGATTCGATCGTGTCGTTGAACACCCGATAGGGCCGCTGGTCCAGGCCTGTTGGGCCCGGCTCGGAATGGACCACCATGAAGCGGTCGAAGGTGCGCCAGAAATCGTAGAGGCCTTCGACGAATTCGTGCAGGGCCCGTCGTCGCGCGGGCTCCAGAAACTGGCTCGCGCCGGGAACCATGTCGACGACCTGTTCCAGGGAATTCTCGCTGAGCGGTCGCAGCAGGGCCAGCAGGGAAGAAGAGCCGGCCGCGCTGTCCGGCGTGAGGCCCAGGAGATCCAGGAGCGGCGAGCGATGCTTGCACAACTGCGTGACATACAGACAGATCACGCGGTAGAATATCTCGCTGTGGGTCAGTTCCCGTTTTGAGGCACAGATCTGCCCCTCTGTGTGGATGACCAACTGCTCCCGTTCGATCTCGAAACGCTTGATCAGCATATCTTCCTCGCCGCGGGGCGGTTTTGTTGCGCGCCCCAACCGTGGAAACAGAAAAAGCCGCAGAACGTCGCTTTGCGGACGACACTCTTCGGCCTTCAACTCCGACGTCGCACCCCCGTTTCGTGGGAGCCCGGTCGGACTTGCTTGACACCCTGTGGGCAAAGAAGAACCGCAGGATGACACGCCGTCACCGTGCGACCCGGTCCCCGGCAGGCGGTCTCACATGCCGCCCCCGCGAGCATCTGCCCGATCTGACGCATCAGTATTATGCGCGCAGCCCCACAAGTCAAGCCGAGGGCGGTCCGTTGCGCGGTTCTCCGGCCCGCCCGAAGTCGGGAGGCGCGTCCAGCACGAAGAGAACGACCCGCTCGCCGGTCACCGTACTGATGTCGGTGTGCAGGCTGACAACCCGTGCCCCGGTTATGGATTCCACGACCGCCTCAAGAAGCGCACGGCCCCTCTCGAGCAGTTCCATCCGGGCCTGCTTGATCAACTCGCGGCCCCTGGAGTTGTCCGGGGTCTTGGCGAGCTGGAACTCCGCTGGCGTGAGAACCCCCTTCAGTCGCACGAGCACGAGATCGTCCACGAGGCAGGTTCTCGTTTCGAGCGGCCCACGCCCCATGTACTCCTTCTCGAACTTGATCATTGCCTCGCTGATCTCGGCTTCGATCTGCCCTTTGGTTCTGACCTTCATGATTACCGGTTCTCAGGGTTGCGGTTACGTGTGCCGCACGAGCCGGACGTGGTTTGCGAAGGAACTGCCCGACGCACGCGGACACTTCCGCGTGAACTCGATCGCCGCGTTGATCCTACGGCCCATGCCCGGCTTTCGCAAGGTCGGCCACACTACAGGCACGCGAATCCGCCCCCGGCTACTCTTGCGGCCGCTTTGGCTCATCGCTATACCTATGCGATTGCCCCGGCACCGTTGGGGAGCCGGGCAGAGTGCGTACACCGAGGTAAACGGAACCATGGACGACTGCGGCAGTAGCTGTCCAAACACCACGGAAGTGTCGGACGACGACCCGAACCCGTGTTGGACCAGACTGGCCGAACCGCGCGGAATGAGCCCGACGGCAGGAGGTGACGTGATCTAACCTCGTCTCCCACCAGCCGGCTGTCTTCTGGACCTTGTCCATTCCGCGTGCGCGGCCCTGCCATTGGACAAAAGGAAGGCAGCGATGAAGCAGACCCTTCTCGTACCGGAACTCCGCGAACTGCTTGCTGAACGAAGGACCGACTCTCTTCGACGATTCTGCGAAGAGGGGCATCCGGCAATCGTGGCGGAACTGATCGGCGGCCTGGATCCAGGGGAAATCTGGCAGATTCTCCGGCTGCTTCCGGTCAATGGCCGCGCGGAGATCTTCAGCCACTTCGATCTTGACCAGCAGGCCGAACTGGCTGGCGGTGAGTCGCGTCAGGCGATGGCCAGCCTGCTGGAAGAGCTTCCCCACGATGACCGGGCGGACCTGGTGCAGCATCTGGACCCGCAGGTCGCCGAACAGATTCTGCCTCTGGTGGCCAAGGCCGAACGTGAGGACATCCGCAAGCTGACCAGTTACGCCGAGGGGACGGCCGGCGCGCTCATGAGCAGCGACTACGCCACGCTGCGCCCCGACATGACGGTCAGCCAAGCCCTCGAACAGATTCGCCTCCAGGCGCCGACGAAGGAAACCATTTACTACATCTACGTGGTGGACGATCAACACAGGCTGATCGGCTTCGTCTCGCTCAAGGACCTGATCCTCGCCAGGCCCGCGCAGTGGGTGCGCGACGTCATGCACGAGGACGTAATCCGTGCCGACGTCAACGAGGACCAGGAGCCGGTGGCCCGCAAGATCGAGAAGTACGACTTGCTGGCCATCCCGGTAACCAACGGCGACGGCAAACTGGTCGGTATCATCACGCACGACGACGCGATGGACGTAATCCGGCAGGAACAGCAGGAAGACGTGGAGAAGTTCATGGCCATCGGCGGCGAACACCAAGCGGGTGAGTATCTGCGTACACACGCGCTGGTGCACTTCAGGAACCGCGTGGTCTGGGTGGTGATTCTTGGTGTCCTCGGGCTGGTCTCCGGTCTCATTGTCCAGAACTTCGAAGGGCTGCTCCTTCATTTCGCCGTCCTGGCCGCCTTCATGCCCATGTTGGCCGATACGGGAGGCAACACGGGAAGCCAATCCGCCACACTGGTGGTGCGTGCCCTCGCGTTGGGTGAGGTCGGGCCAAGAGATGTCCTGCGCATCATCCTGAAGGAGTTTCAGGTTTCGGTGCTGTTGGCCGCAGTGCTGGCGCTCGTGGCGTTCGCGCGTGTGCTGGCGTTCGGTGGTGGCTCGACCATGCCGGAAGGCTACTCGCTGGTGTGGGTCGGCGTAGCCATTTCGATCGCGCTGGGCCTTCAAGTGATCTCGGCGACGCTCATCGGCGCGATTCTGCCGCTGCTGGCGGCAAAGATGAAGCGGGACCCGGCCGTCATCGCCAGCCCCGCGTTGACCACGGTCGTGGATATCACTGGACTGCTGCTGTTCTTCGGCACCGCCAAGTTGCTCTTGGGCGTGTGAAGCGGCGCGGGGCCGTGCAGTCGAAAATCGGCCCTGTTTCGCGTAAGCTCCTCGGGCCACCGCTTGGCCGGGGATGCACCCCGTTTGCGCGGCAGTGGACCAGACGAGAGTACTCGATGCCCAAACGCGACGACATCCACACGGTTCTGATCATCAGCTCCGGCCCGAAAAAGGTGTCAGGCCCGAAAAAGGTGTCAGGATGATTTTTGGTGCAGCGAAGAAATCATCCTGACACCTTTTTCGGGTCGCTGCGCTGTGGAATCATATGTCCTATCAGTGAATGCGTTGACCCGGTAGGAGCACGCCCATGTTCCACGCCATGGTCTTGATGCTTGTGCTGTGCCCCGCCGCAGATGTACCGGCTCGGCCGGAGTGGTGGGCGGTGGACCGGTACGTGGCCGAGGTGCTGCTGGAGCGTGACCGCGGCGAGTGGGTGCGTGAGATGCTCGCCGCCCCGCTGCCGGAAGATGCCACGTCGCTGATG
>JAFGKA010000092.1 GCA_016928855.1 Phycisphaerae bacterium | reverse complement strand
GCCCGCCACAGCACGAACAGCGTGCGGTCGATCAGCGATGTGTAGAGAATGCGCAGGATGCTCGGCCGTCGGTAGGGCGGCAGTTCGAGCGTGAACGCCGACGCTTCGCCCTTGAGCACGGTGCGCGAGAGGCCGTACGAGACGACCAGCGTGAACGCCACGCCGATCAGGACCACGCCGACGACCGCCCCCGCGGCGACGAACGAGGCGAACGCCGGCCGGAACGACGCGGCGACGAACAGCGTCGCGAGCATGATCAGCGTCGGGAATCGTCCGTTGCACGGCACGAAGTTGTTCGTGAGAATCGCGATCAGCCGTTCGCGCGGCGAGTCGATGACTCGCGTCGCGATCACGCCCGCCGCGTTGCAGCCGAAGCCCATCGCCATCGTCAGCGACTGCTTGCCGTGGGCGCCGGCCTTCTTGAACAGCCAGTCCAGATTGAACGCGACGCGTGGCAGATAGCCGAGGTCTTCGAGAATCGTGAACATCGGGAAGAAGATCGCCATCGGCGGCAACATCACACTGATGACCCAGGCGAGCCCGCGATAGGTGCCGTGCCAGAGGAAGCCTGTCAGCCACCAGGGCACGCCCCATGCGTCGAACGCACCGCTGGCCTGGTCTTCGACCCAGAACAGGGCGGTCGCGATCGCCTGCGAGGGCACGTTCGCGCCGATGACGGTGATCCAGACAATCAGCGCCAGCATCCCCATCATCAGCGGCAGTCCGAAGATCGGTGACGTCACCAGTCGGTCGATCCGCTGATCCAGATCCCAGTGGCGTTCGGTACTCGGCTGCACGGCGCGGTGGGCGATCGTGCTGGCTTGGCCGTAAAGCGATTCGACGAGTTGATCGCGGAACCGCTCGCCGAGCTGGCGCTGCAACACGTCAGCACGGGCGAGGACCTCCGCGGGCGTCGGCTGGGGTGCGTCGTGGCTCATTGGCCCCCCTCGATGGACATCAGTCGGCTGTGGGCTTCGACGGGGGCAGCCTGCGCATTCTGCAGATTCGCCAGTTCGCCGGCGAGCAGCGCCTGGCGGACCCGGTGATCGCCTTCGAGCAGCCGGTAGGCGACCCATCGCGCGTTGAACAGGCCGGGCGCCAACGCCTGAATCATCGGCACGAGTTCGGCCACGGCGTGCTCGACGTCCGGCGGCGGGGCGGGGCGGTAAGGCTTCGTCTGAATCTCGCCGCTGATTACGCCCGCAACCGACCGCATGAGTTCGCCGAGGCCTTCGCCGGCACGGGCGACGGTGGGGACGGCCGGCACGCCAAGATCGCGCGCCAGACTTCGCACATCGACATCGAGGCCCTTGCGTTTTGCCTCATCCATGAGATTGACGCAGACGACAACCTTGTCGGTGATTTCGAGGACCTGCAGTGCGAGATTGAGATTCCGCTCCAGTGTCGTCGCGTCGACAACGACGATCGTGCAGTCCGGCCGGCCGAACAGGATGAAGTCGCGGGCGATCTCCTCGTCCTGTGACGCCGACAGCAGCGAATAGGTGCCTGGCAGGTCCACGAGCTTGTACCGCACGCTGTTGAAGGCGAAGCCGCCTTCCGCTCGCGTGACAGTCTTGCCGGGCCAGTTGCCGGTGTGTTGTTTCAGGCCGGTCAGGGCGTTGAACACGGATGACTTGCCCGTGTTCGGGTTGCCGGCCAGCGCGACGACGCGGTCATACTTGGCCAGCGTGATGCCCATCTGTTCGAGTTGGCCGTGGAGCGAGCAGGTTTCGCAGTGGCTCACGCGGCATCCTCCTTGCCTGTGGCCTCATCGGTTGCGACGGGGCGGACCCAGACGTGGGCGGCCTGTTCCCGGCGCAGCGCGATCAGCGTGCCGCGTACGCGAAACGCGCGCGGATCGCCGAAGAACGTGCCCAGATCAGCACGGATCGGCGTGGTCGGCGTAATGCCAAAATCCAGCAGACGCCGGCGGGTGAAGCCCCGGCAGTTCGGGTCGATCGCGACGACTTCGGCGTCCGTCCGGTCGGGCAGCTCACTCAGTCGGATCAACCCCTCGAGCCAGTGCGGTTTCTTCGGGGCCTCGGCGACCTGGATGTTCGCCGCGACGATCGGCGCGAGACAGTGTTCATTCTGCTGATCGCTGACGACGAGCCGCTGTGAGTCGGCGTCGAGCACCCGCACGATCGTTCCGGGCAGCAGGCCTGCCGCCACGATCTGGGCGAAGCTGGCTTGCGGCTCGTCCTCGATGTGGACGACCACCGCGGGTTTGTCGGCGGGCCAATCAGTCAACGGCACGGTCTCGCGATGCGGGAGGGCACCGGTGGATGAGGGGATCGGATCGCCGTGCGGGTCGCGCTGCGGATAGCCGAGATGTGCGTCCAGTGCGTCGAGTTCTTCGGCGGTCACGTGATGCTCGGCCTTGTGGGCGGCGCGGTGGATGCGTTCGATCGGCAGGCCCGCTTCGTCGGCGAAATAGCTTTCGAGGAGCCGGTGGGCTCGAACGATGCGCAACGCCGAGCGGCGACCTTCGGGTGTGAGGCTGACGGCGCCGCCGGCCGAGTTCAGGAGCCCGTTCGATTCCATCCTCGCGACCAGGGCCGGTACCTTCTGTCGCGGCAGCCCCAGGGCGCCGGCGAGCGACTCGGGCGTCGTTTTCTGGTCCGCGTGTTCACAGTCGAGCAGGTGCTTGAGTGCGTCTTCGAGCAGGACCCGCTGGCGGAGTCGGAGCCATTGGCGCAGCGTCGCGAGCAGGCCGACGCGCGGCCACCAGAGGGCGGCGACGAAGGCGAGCCCGGCGATCGTGGCTGAGAGAATGGGCCATCCGCTGTCCATGACCGTTCGCCAGTTCGGTGTTGGTTCCTGAAAACACGGGCAGCTCCCGATTTGCGGCGACTCTGCTCGTGGCGACCGTCCGGCACAGGGGCGCTCGCTATCCGTGAACGACTATAGGTCTGTTGATTCCCGCGTGTCAACTCGACGAGGCGCAGGGCCCGCGGGAAGCACTTCTCTAACGGGCGGCATGCCGCGGATTGCGCTCGCGACGGGATATCGTCCCACTGACGGAATTCGGGCCGTTGCGGATTGGTGTAGGCAGCGATAGCCTACGGGCATTCGGCGTCGAGTGATCGAGGCGGTTGTTGAGGTGGCCTTTGATGGGCATCGAGAAGCGCGCGGATCCGTCCTTGACGGTGTTACGGCGGCGCGCGGTCCTGATTTGTGTTGCCACGACCATCGTGGTCGCGGTATTCGAGTTGCTGGTCGGCTGGCGGTTTGCGCTGCTCAGCGTGATGACCGAAGGGTTACACACGGCAGCGGACCTGCTCGACTCGCTGATCGCACTGGCTCTGGTGATTGCCGCGTCGCGTCCAGCCGACTCCGAACACCCGTACGGGCACGGGAAATACGACAGTCTCGTGGCGGTTATCGAGGGTGGCGGTATCGGCGCCGCGGCGGCCTGGGCGCTGTTCAAGGCGTCGCAGGTCCTGCTCGGGTTGGCGGACGCGGCACCGCGGCCTGACCTGAGCGCCATGGCCGTGATGCTGGGTGCGAGCGTGGTGTATCTCGTCGTGTCAGGCTACGTCCTGCGACTGGCGAGCCGGACGCACTCGCCGGCGGTCTATGCCGAGGCCATGCATCTGCGGACGCACGTCTACATCACGATCGGGTTGCTGGTGGGATTGCTGCTGTCGCGGGTGGGCCTGGATCGTGGCTGGGCGCACGCCGAGCGGCTCGATTCCCTGGCGGCGCTCATCCTGGCGTGTTACCTGCTGACGGTGGCGGTGCGGGTCATCCGGCCCGGGCTGCGGCAGTTGGTGGACGCGGCCTTGCCCCGCTCCGAACTGGACGAGATTGTCGGCTGTCTGGATGTGTTTCGCGGAGAGTTCGTCGAGATTCACGCTGTCCGGACGCGGCGGGCGGGGACGGATCGGCATGTCGATATTCATCTGGTGGTCGCCCCGGAGACCACGGTGCAGGCCGCGCACGACCTGTCGCACCGGATCGAGGACCGGCTCGTCGAGTTGTACCCCGGCACGCGGTTGCTGGTCCACGTCGAGCCTGCCGTCGGCGATGCGCTGCGCGACTACGTGGAGCGGGACCGTGTCGGTGTGATTCTTCTCGGCAAGGGCAGCCCCGTCGAGCGCGAAGCGACCCATCACACGAGTGACAGTGCGCATGACGTCTGAGAGGCTCAGTCAAATCGCATGGCCGCGGCGAACTCGGCCAACCGCTTTTCGATATCGTCACGGGTGATCGAGCGGATGCGGGCCGGACCGAAGTCCTCGATCGTGTACGAGGCGGTAATCGTACCGCGGGCCAGCGCGCGTTTGAGTTCGTCAAAGCCGAACGTTTCGCGCGTTGCCAGATAGCCCATCATGCCGCCGGCAAAACTGTCGCCGGCGCCGGTGGGGTCCTTGACGTCGGTAGTGGGGTACGCCGCGATGGCGAACACGCGGTCGGCGGTGACCAGCATCGCGCCGTGTTCGCCCTTCTTGATGACCACGAACCGCGGGCCGTATTGCAGAATCTTGCGTCCGGCGACGATCAGATTGATCTCCCCGGTGAGCAGGCGGGCCTCGCCGTCGTTCAGGATCGCGCCGTGGACCTTGCGGAGTGTCGTGACGAGTGCATCCCGCTGCGACTCGATCCAGAAGTCGCGCGTGTCCGCGACGATGAGTCGCGCCGCGGTAAGTTGGTCGATGAACGCCGACTGGATGCCCGGATGCGTTGCTGCCAGGAACACACAGGGCGTGTCCTTGAATGTCGCCGGCACGGGCGGCGCGGCTTCGGTCAGGACGTTCAGGTCGATCTGCAGCGTTTCGGCTTCGTTCATGTCACCGATGTATTTGCCGGACCAGCGGAACGTCTTGCTGCCGGCCCGCGTCTCCAGTCCGGCCAGGTCGATGTTCCGCTCAGCCAGCAGCGTTCGATACCCGCCTGGGAAGTCCTCGCCGACGACACCGACGAACCGCACGGGCGCCAGCAGCGATGCCGCGAGCGAGAAGTGCACCGCCGAGCCGCCGAGTACATCGCTGGCTTGGCCGAAGGGGGTCTCAAGCGTGTCGATTCCAATGGTGCCCGTTACGAGCAGGGACATAGATGCTCCTTTGGACGCGGTTTCATTTAGCGCCCCCAGTTCCAGAACTCGATAAGATTCCGGCCAAAGGGATGATTGAACAGGACGCTGTCGTAGAGGTAGGCCCCGGCGATGCCCGGTTGCGTGAGGACCTCGATTTCGTGCTGGAGTCTGTTCATGCAGCCCGAGCTGCCGAAGAGGCCGCCGAAGGCCAGGCCGATCGCGAGGCCCCATCGGGTGAGTCGATTCATCGTGTGTCCGTTCGTCATGGCGTCGAGCCTCCGGGATCAGCGTGCTCCGGACCTTGCGGCCGGGTCTACGGTTTCTCCGTGCAAACACAGACCATCTTCCCACAGCCGGGACAGCCGGTACCGTATTTCGCGTGCAGTGCGTCGGCCAGATCGATGCCCTCGACGTTGGCCAGCGTGGCGAGCCAGGCGAGCACGTCGGCGAATTCCTCGGCCTTCTGCTCTTTCGTGCCCTCGCCGATCGCGGCGGCCAGCTCGCCGACCTCCTCCATCAGCCAGACGAACGTTCCCGCCGCTCCGCGCTGACGGTCCTTGTGCGAGTACATCTTCTCGATCAGGTTCTGAAAGTCTCGAATGTCCATCGGCTTCCCGTCTGTTGTGGTATTCGCACCGCACACGCGGGTTACGATAGCCGGATCGCGGCGTGGCGGCAAGGTGGGCCTTCGTGGACGCTGGCCGTGGCGCAGCGTGGGCCCGGTCACCGGGGCAAGCTGGAAGTGGCTCGGTGGTCAAGCTATTCGGGTAGGATCTCCAGGGCTACCAGTGTGATGTCGTCTTCCGGGTTCAGGCTGCCTTCCGTTGCATCGAGCTGATTCGTGACATGCGCGGCGAAATCCTCTACGGGCAGATGGGCGGCGCCGAGCAGGGTCTCGGTGAAGACGGGCAGGCCGGTCTCGTGTTCGTGGTTTTCGACCAACGCCGCTTCAACTCCATCACTGAAGAGCACAAACTTGTCACCGCGTCGAAGCTGGATCGTCATGTTGGGGAACTCTTCGTTTTCGAACAGGCCCAGCAGACCGCCTTCGACTTTCACCTCGTGGATGGCGCCGTCCGTGGTGATGTGCAGCGGGTGAGGGTGGCCGCCGCGCGCGAACTGAAGTTCGAGTGTCTGCGTGTTCAACAGCCCGTAACAGGCAGTGACGAATTGGCTGTGCGGCAGGTGCTGTTCGACGAGCGCGGCGTTGAGCTGAGTCATCGTCTCGCTCGGCGTGAGCAGTTCGTACTCCGCGCCGCGGATTCGCTTGGACTCGATGCCCTGCTTGATCACCATCGTCAGCAGGCCCGCGGCGACGCCGTGACCGACCGCATCGGCGATGTAGAAGGCCACGTGCGTCTCGTCCACGCGGTAGACGTCGAAAATGTCGCCTGAGACCCACGTGGCCGGCCGGAAGACGGTCGCGAACTGTGTTCGCCCGAGCGTCGGCAGGTGCGATGGCAGGAACTCGCGCTGCAGACGGCTGGCCAGTCGCATTTCCTGGTCCAGTTCCTTGAAGTCCCGGTTGAGCCGTTTGCCCAACCGCTGCATGTTGTCGAGCTGTCGCTCCATTTGCGCCAGGATGGGCCGGTAGTGCGTGATGGTCTGCAGCCGTCCCCAAAGCTCGTCAGCGGTGACGGCCCACGGGACCGTGGCGATCAGGCCCTGCTCATCGCGGCGGGCGTCCTGGGGCCGATCGGTGATCAGCACCGCGCCAAGCCGATGGGACGCCAGGGACTCGGCCAGACAGCGCAGACCGGCAGCGAGGGCGGCATGACCGATGCCCTCGGGCGCGACCGCCAGGACGGCATCGGCCGTCGGCAGCGATTCCCGGCACGCCCCTTCTTCGAACGAGTCGACAAAGCAGGGCTCAATCAGGCCGCGATCGGTCAGCTCTGCCAGGGCCGGAATTGCCGTTTCCCCCTGTGAGATCACCAGGAGCCTGAGGCGGGTGCCTTTGGAGGCTGTTGCTGTCGATCCTGCCGCCGATACCGATAATGACGTCGCCATCGCCGCTCTCCAGGCCCACAGGCCCTGAAAATGTCGGTAGACAGGCGGGCGCACCGACACACCGGCGCGCGCCGCGACCCCGATATTCCAAGACCTCGGACTAGTGCCCGGCAGGCTTGAGTGCGGACTCGGAAATTTCAGCGATGTCGCCCTCGGTGATGCCCAGCCGGTGCAGTACGCCCGCGCCGACCTCGATCGCGTATCGCGCCGGCAGCACCGACGGGTAGAACCGGGTTTCGAGAGGGGCCATCGTGTGCGTTTTGACGATCTGGCCGTCCGTGCGGATGAAGGCGATATCGAGAGGGACGATCGTGTTTCGCATCCAGAAGCTGACCACCTGCTCGGTGTCGAACGCGAAGAGCATGCCGCGCTCGGTGCCGTCGGCCAAGGGCTGCATCTCATCAGCCGTGGTGTGCATCAGACCCAATTCTCGTTCCGTCGGCGTCCGAGCCACCCACAGCTCGAATTTGGCCCCTTTGATTGTGACCGAAGTGGTATCCATTGTGCTCAAGTCGTTTTTTCGGACCGCATCGCCTGTTTCGTTGGGGGCTGAGTCACACATCACCCCGGCCAGCAGGGCAATGGTAGCGGCTGCCAACCATGCGGTCGATTTCGGCATT
>JAFGKA010000091.1 GCA_016928855.1 Phycisphaerae bacterium | reverse complement strand
GGTTTGGGCGCCACTCGCACAACGTGCAGGCCGGGAATGGCGAAGCCTTTCGACTGCGGCGGCGCGACGCCGCTCTGGTTTGCGGCGGAGCCGCGTCCGTCGGCAACGTCCTGATGCGCGGCTGCAGCGCACGAGCGTGCACAAGCATACACCGCATGCACCTCTCGCCGAGCAGCAATAGCGACGTCGCGCCGCCTCATTGCAGAGGGCTGACGCCTACTTCGCTACGACCAGCGTCGCCTCCGGCCTGGAGCATGGCTTTGAATCTGCGTGCATCCGCGCAAATCTGCGGACGGTTCAATTGGCCGGCAGATTTCACCAATTTACGCAAACCGAAAGTGGGTCCGCCGCGATTGACCCACGCTACGCGCATTTCGCACGTGGCGACCGGTTGAAGACACTGCTCACAGAGCAGTGGCACACGGAAGCCTTTCTTTGTCGGTGACCCTGGCGAAGGACGGGCGCCTCTTCAGAATCCATCATCGAGACCCCACCCCGATCGCCGCAAAGCGGCGATAGAGCAGGAGAAGGGAGAAAGGAGAGAGCAGACAAGACAAGGGGCGCTTGGCGAGCGTATCAATCGCGATGCGATGAGCGGGCCCTCTCCTGCGATCTCCTCTCTGCTTTCCACTCTCAAGACGCGGCACGGCGGAATCTCCTGATTCTTCGCAGGGATGGGCCACCCATCCTTTCGTCCTCTTGGCATCCTTGGCGCCTTGGCGGTTCACGTGCTGCTGATTTCTCCGGGGCTTGCGTGTCCCCGTGGTGAAACTCTTCCGGCCTCGCCTACCAGCCCATGCCGTTGACCAGGAACTCGGTGGGCAGGACCGTCAGGACGTGCTCGCGGCCGAGGAGGTCGAGCCGGAGCAGCCAACGCGTGACCATTCGCGCGCGGGCCGGTTCCATGTGCCGCAGCGCCGCGCCGAAGAGCTGGGCGGCCGGGGCGCTGACCGGCGAGCGGCCCATCGCCGCCGCGCCGATGGAAACGTCCTCGTCGTCCTCGTCCACGCCGAGGCCCTCGCGGAACAGGTCGAACAGGCCCTTCGACCGCGGCAGCACGCGAATGTCATACTCCGCCATGTTCGCCTGATCCGCGGCGTACTTGATCGCATCATCCAGGCCGCCGAGCTTATCGACGAGGCCCTTGGCCTGCGCCAGGCGGCCCGTATACACGCGGCCGCGAGCGATCTTCTCGATGTCCTCGGTGAGCTTCTCGCCGCGCCCGTCCTTGACGTGATCGGTAAAGACCGCGTAGATGTCTTCCATCATCTTACGAATGATCGCCCGCTCGCGTTCGTCGAAGCGGCGATTGCTGTTGAACAGGTCGGCGTTGCGGCCGCGTTTGGTCTCGTGGAACGTGACCCCGGCCCAGTCCCACAGGCCCTTGGTGATCAGCTTCCCGCCGACGACGCCAATCGAGCCGGTGATCGTGCCGGCGTCCGCGAAGATGGCATCGGCGCCGCACGCGACGTAGTATCCGCCGCTGGCCGCGACGTTGCCCATCGAAACGACGAACGGCTTGTCCTCGCCGCATCGCTGCGCGGCGTTCCAGATGATCTCGCTGGCCAGCGCCGAACCGCCGGGCGAATCGACGCGCATCACAACGGCCTTGATGGACTCATCCTTGCGGGCCTTGTCGAGCGCCGCGCGCAGCGTGGTGCTGCCGGCCGTCCTCGACCCGAACAGACCCTCCTCGCTGCGGCCGGACACGATCATGCCGTCCACGTAGATGACGGCCACCGCAGGCTTGCTGCCCTCCTCGGCGCGGGTCATCAGCTTGCCGATCATCTCGAACAGCGCGAACGGGCTCGAGAAATCCACCTCCGGTCCCTCGCGACCGCCGTAGTTGCGTACGAACTTCGCCGACTCGCCATGCTTGCCCCGGATTTTTTCCAGGAAGTCCTGCCGATACTCAACGGCATCGACCAGGCCGGCCTCCAGCGCCGCGTCGGCCATGAACGGCCCCTCGTCGATCAACGCACGCACGCGCTCCGGTGCCAGCCCGCGCGTCTTGGCCACGCCCTCGACAATCTGCTCGAACATGTCGTCCAGCAACCAGTTCGTCTGTTCTTCAGCCTCTTTGGACGGCCCGGTCCGCAGCAGCGGCTCGGCGGCGCCTTTGTACTCGCCGACGTGCTCCATGTCTGCCTCGACGTGGATTTTGTCGAGCAAGCCCTTGAGATAGGGGCTCTCAGCATGCAGTCCCATCAGGCCGATATCGCCCGTCGGCACGATCGACAGCCGCGACGCCGCCGATGCCAGCAGGTACATGCCACTGCGGACCGACTCGATCTGACAATAGACATCCTTGTCCGCGGCGCGCACCGCCAGCAGGGCCTCGCGCAGCTCCTGCATCTGCGCCCAACCCATCTCCGGATCGTCCAGCGTCAGTACGACTGCAGCGACATCCGAATCCAAACGTGCCTTCTTCAGCCGTGCCACAATATCCTTCAGCGCGTGGGCACGATCCTCGCCGAAGCTGAACATCGCGAACTCCGGCGGCGGCGTCTCGGTAATCGGACCGCGCAGCCGGAACTCAGCGATCTTTGCCGGCTCGGCCGCGTACCCCCCTGCCGCCGACAGGCACAGCCCCGCGACCAAGCTCACTGCGAAAACCGCTCGATGAATCTGTCTCGCTTGCATCCCTACGATCTCCTTGTCATATCCCGAACAGCCGATCGGCCACATCGCCGAGTCCGGGCTGGATGAAGCCCTTACGATCCATCGCTTCATCCATCGCCGCCACATAGATCGGTACGTCCGGATGGTTCCGGGTTACGCGTTCGATGCCCTGTACCGTTGCCACAACACACACCAACGTGATGCGCTGGCAGCCCGCGCTCGCAACCGCGGCGAGGGCCTCCGAACACGATCGACCGGTAGCCAGCATCGGGTCGAGAACGATCACAGCCGTCTCTGCCACGTCCGGAGGGAGCTTATTATAATACACCACCGGCTCCAGCGAGGTTTCATCCCGGTAGATGCCCAGGTGCCCGATCCGGACCTCGGGAATCAGCGAGGCCGCGCCCTCGGCCATGACCAGCCCCGCACGCAGGATCGGCACCAGCGTGATCTCACCCGCGATGATACGGCCCTCGGCCTCGCCGAGCGGCGTGGCCACCTCGACCGCCTCGACCGCGGCCTCGCGCAACGATTCGTACACGAGCAGTCCTGAAATCTCCGCAACCAACCGGCGAAATTCCGGCGGCCGGGTTCGCTTGTCCCGCGCCGCCGCCAGCTTCTGTTGCACGACCGGATGGTCCACCACATGCACCTGCGGCCATAACGCCATACGCAGCCCACCCAACAAGGAGAGTTGTCCAGAATTCTCGCGATATTCCTTCACATCGCCGCTCGCTGCTGACGGGCCTGGCGGGCAGCCGAAACCACCAGCACGACCACGACGGCCACCTGGGCCAGGCCGAGCCAGATCCCCCACATCCGCGGCTGCCAGGGATCGACCGCCGCGAGCCGGACGACCAGCAGGCCGTGGACCGCCACCAGGGCCGCCACGAACGCGAAGCCCGGTCGCATCCGCGGGTCGCACAGCGCCAGCCACACCGCCACGAAGATGATCATTTGGCGCCAGAGCGGAAACACCGCGATCCCGTATGCCAGCCCGCGCACGTTAAGCGCCCGGAGCCAGTCGGTCCGCAGGCCGATCGGTGTCGCGACCAGCACGGTCGGGCCGGACGGCCGCATCAGCGAACCCGTCGCGGTCACGACCCACATGTGCTTGAAATCCGTCGCCAGAGCCGCCGTCGGGTCGTAACGCCGCAGGAGCGAGGCCGCGACAACCGCCCGCCCGTCGCAATCCTCACGTCCCTGGGCCACGACCTCTGCAACGGTCGGCAGATAGTCCATCGCACCCCATGTCACCCAGTCAAACGCGTAGCACACCTTCTCGACAACAAACGCTTCGACCGCTTGGCGAAGCGTTTCATCGTCCGCATCGGCAGGGATGATCGCGGCCAACTCCGCCGCCCACGGTTGCAGGGCCGGCGAGTCCGGCTCGACCAGGGCGTTCATGTCTCCGAGATGCCCGATATGGCGGACGAACAGGCCCGGCCGGGGATAGAGCGTGAAGAAGACAACAGCGCCGACGAACCCACACTTGATCGCCCACCGCGACGGCCATCGCCAACGCTGCACCGAAAGCCACAGCCTACGAAGCATGCTCCAGACTCTACCGCGGCGTCCGGACAACGCCAAACCCCGCCGCCGCCGCCGATGGACGCTCGGGCGGATTCGGCTATAGTACCGGCCGGTACGGAGGGCGTTTTATCATGCGCTGTTTCGTTGCGATCGAGCTGTCTGACGGGATCCAGCAACGGCTCTCGGGGCTCCAGCAGCGCCAGAGTTCGCTGGATCGTGCCATACGGTGGGCACTCCCTGAACAGATTCATCTCACACTGAAGTTCCTCGGGGAGGTTCCGGACGCTACTGTGCCAGCGCTGTGCGCGACGATGGCCGACGTCGCCTCGCAACACGCGCCGCTGACGCTCGCCGTTCGCGGCGCGGGGTGCTTCCCGCCGAGCGGGGCTCCGCGGATCTTCTGGGCGGGCATCGAGGAGTCTTCGGGCATGCTGGCGCGGTTGCGGGACGCCTGCGAAGCGGCGTTCGAGACCCACGGATTCGCCCGCGAAAAGCGCAAATTCATGCCACATCTGACGATCGGGCGGGTCAAAGACCCACGCGCGGCGGCTAAGGTGCGGGCGGCTGCCGGCGCGGAAGCCGATTTCGACGCCGGTGAGCAGGCGGTGCGCGAGATCATCCTGTTTGAATCCACCTTGTTGCCGCAGGGCGCCCGCTATAGCGCTGTGGCGCGTGCAACACTTGGCCCGGGCCAGTAGAATGCCGACCGTGGTTTCGGGCCTCCGGTCGCGGCCCCGCGTCGCCGCGGTAGTCCGCTCCGGCCGGCAGGGATGCAAGGCACAGTTTCGAGAGG
>JAFGKA010000090.1 GCA_016928855.1 Phycisphaerae bacterium | reverse complement strand
TCCGGGGCCCGTGGTCAATTGGAGGTGCTTGAGAATGGCTCACATCATCGCCGAGCCGTGTATCGGTACGAAAGACACAGCATGCGTGGCGGTCTGCCCCGTGGACTGCATCCATCCGACCAAGGAGGAGGGTCGCTTTGCGTCGGAGGAGATGCTGTATATCGACCCCGACACATGCATTGACTGCGGGCTCTGCGTTGACGAGTGCCCGGTGAAGGCGATTTTCCCCGAGGAGGATTTGCCCGCCGAGTGGCAGAGCTTCGTCGAGCGGAACGCGGCGTATTACCGGTGATCGGCCGTCGGAGCGGGGCGGATCCGCGACGGCGCCCGGGGTGTTCCGCATATGCATTGTCGTGAATTCTGATTTTCCTCCCCGGCCGTGGTGCCTGGCCGGCAGGGGGCAGCAGCGACATGGCGACCGGCCCGCCGGGCTTCATTGCCACACCGGGGTCTCATCGCATACAATCCGGGTAAGATCGGACCGACTTGGCGTGGTCAAGGCTGGCATAAGAGACGGACGCACCGTGAGTTGCGGAGCGCCCGGCTGCCGGCCACGGGAGCGACAGGCTGGCCAATCGTTCGTGGGAGCCGCAAAGTATGGAGCTTCCCCGCCGTGATCGGGGCGATGAATTACTGAAACCGGGCGAGCTGCTGAGTCTCCGCAAGCGTCTGCGAAATCTCGCGAGCCGGCAGGATCTGACCACCGTGATCGCCTGCGCTTTCGACCATCGCACCCGGATGCTGCCGTTCACCTATTGGGATACGCGGATGGTGCCTGCCGGCGTGCGCGCCATCGGCTCGGCACTGCTTGATGCCGGCTTCGACAAGACCCGTATCGTGTTGCAGCAGTGGAATCGAAACTTCCGCCCGTCCCAGATGCGGCTGGATGGCCGTATTCCCGATGTGTTCATGGTCTCGAGCATGCAGATCCACTCAACGCAGTGCAAGGCGTTGATTCGCGACGCATGCCGGATCGATCCGGTCCACCGGCCGCTGATCATCACCGGCGGCCCCAAGACGATCTACGAGCCGTGGGACGTGTTCAGTGCCGATCCGCACGATCCGTGGGGCGCGGACGTGGCTGTCACCGGCGAAGAATTTGTCGTCCTGAGCCTGCTGGAGTTGCTGCTCTCGATTCGTTCCGGAAACGAGTCGATGCGGATGACGTTTATCCGCGCGCGCAACGGTGGCATGCTGGACGATATCCCCGGCCTGGTCTATGCCCGTGGCGATCGCGAGGACGTGGCCGAGGAACTGATCGACACGGGGATTCAGCGGCTGCTCGGTGATCTCGACGAGCTGCCACATCCGGTGCTCGGCTACCGTCTGCTGGAGCCGCCCAGCGGCAAGGCGACGTTGGCTTCGTCGGCGATTCCAGTCGACAAGGTCGGGCGTTACAGCCGGATTGGCGCCCTCGTGTTGACGTTCGGATGCAAGTTTGCCTGTCCGTATTGCCCGATTCCGGCCTACAACCAGCGCCAGCATCGGGTCAAGAGCGGCGAGCGCATTGTTGACGAAATGATCCGGCTCCACAGCGAGTACGGTATCCGGTATTTCTTCGGGGCGGACGACAACTTCTTCAACAACGAGGACCGTGCGATCGAGATCATGGGGACGCTCGCCCGGACGAAGGTGGCCGGTACGGAGATCCGCCACCGGTTTCGGTGGGGCACCGAAGTGACGGTCCACGACGCGTTGAAGATGAAAGAGTACCTGCCCCTGGCGCGGTCCGCCGGGATTCGGGCGCTCTGGCTGGGCGTGGAAGACATGACCGGCACGTTGGTCAAGAAGGGCCAGAGTGTCAACAAGACCACGGAACTGTTCAGCCTGCTTCGGGCGCGCGGCATCGCGCCGATGCCCATGATGATGCATCACGATACGCAGCCGCTGTATTCGCCGGGCAAACCCTACGGGTTGCTCAACCAGGTCCGCTTGCTGCGGAAGGCCGGCGCGGTCAGCCTGCAGGTATTGATGATCACGCCGGCGACGGGGTCGAAGCTTTACGAAGAGGCGTTTACGTCAGGGCTGGTCTACGAGAGCGTTGGTGGCCGGCCGGTCGAGCCCCACATGCTCGATGCGAACTACGTGGTGGCGTCGGAGCACAGCAAGCCGTGGCGAAAACAGTTCAACATTATGGCGGCGTATCTCTATTTCTATAACCCGGTGCGCCTCCTGATCGCGTTCGTTCGACCCAAGAGCCGGCTGTATCTGGCCGATTCCCTCATGCAGATGCTCGGGATGTGGGGGCTGAGCCAGACGGTCCGCCGGACGATCGGCTGGGCCTTTCGCCTTCGATTTGGTACAATCACGCGGAAGAGCAGAGTGCCTGCCAGCCCGATTCCGATGCGGAGCGCGGATGGCCGGTCCGCGAGCCATGCATTACCCGGAACACCAACGGGCGGACTCGTCCAATTAGGCACAACATTGTCCGCGAGCACTTCCGGTCCGGCCGGTCAGGAACCGGCGTTCGGGCAGGGATGACGCGGATGAACCTGGTGAATTTGCGGCAGGCGCAGGCGTGTTGTACGACGCCCCCGGCGGACACATCAGGAATTCCAGAGGTATGCACAACATGACGTTAGCCGATACGGTTTCAGCGATTCCTCACTCCGGCAGGCCCACGCACCGCCCCTCGGATGCCGAACCGATCCATCCGTTGGGATCACGCGCTCGCGTGCTGCTGACCGGCGTGTTCGGGCCCTATGCCCAGGATGACCAATACGGCAGTCGAACCATCAACCCGATGGAACTCTATCAGAACCAGGTGACCCGCACGCAGGGGCCGTTCTCCCTGCGGATGTTTCATGGCTCCTGGGGGATCAAGCTGATCCAGCACAACATTCAGGCTCCCTGTGTGCTGTTGGATTTCCCGACGATCGAGACGTTTGTCGAGGAGATCACGACACACACCTACGACATCATCGGAATCTCCTCGATCATTCCAAATGTCGGCAAGGTACGGCATATGTGCGAGCTGATCCGCCGGCATCGGCCTGAAGCGACGATTGTGATCGGCGGGCACATTGCGAACATGCCCGATCTCCATGAACGGATCGACGCCGATTTTATCGTGCGGGGCGAAGGCGTCCGGTGGATGCGGCGATTCCTCGGTGAAGACGCGGATCGGCCGATCTACCATCCTCGTATTCTGTCCGGGATGGGCGCCCGGACGATGGGCGTTCAGCTCCGCGCCAAGCCTGGCGATGTGGCCGCTACACTCATTCCGTCCGTCGGGTGCCCGCTCGGCTGCAACTTCTGCTCGACCTCCGCGATGTTCGGCGGCAAGGGCAAGTGCGTCCACTTCTACGAGACGGGCGATGAACTTTTCGACGTCATGTGCCAGCTCGAAGAAGACCTGAACGCGAAGTCATTCTTCGTCATGGACGAGAATTTTCTCCTGCATCGCAAGCGGGCGCTGCGCCTGCTGACTCTGATGGAGGAGAACAACAAGCCCTGGGCGCTCTATGTCTTCAGCTCGGCGAACGTGCTGCGATCGTATACGACCGAGCAACTCGTGGCACTGGGGATTTCCTGGGTCTGGATGGGCATGGAGGG
>JAFGKA010000089.1 GCA_016928855.1 Phycisphaerae bacterium | reverse complement strand
GCGTTCGCCGACGCGGCGCGGTCGGCGGTCGGCCGACTGCAGGCCGGCGAGCCGGAGGCCCGCCGCGTGTGGGACGAGTTGTGCCGGATCAGCCGTGCGGCGTTCACCGCGATCTACGAACGGCTCAACGTGCAGCTTACGCCGGAAGACGTACGGGGCGAGAGCTTCTACAACGACAAGCTGGCCGACACAGTGGCCGAGGTGGAACGTACCTTGGCCGAGGCCGAGCGTGCGGCGTCGGTGCGTGTCGATCAGGGCGCGCTGTGCGTCTTTCATCAGGACGCCAAGGGCCAGCCGTGGTTCAAGGGGCCCGAGGGCGAGCCGCTGCCGCTGATCATCCGCAAGAGTGACGGCGCGTATCTGTACGCAACGACCGATCTGGCGGCGTTGCGCTTCCGCGTGCGGGACCTGCACGCCGACCGTATCATCTACGTGACTGACGCGCGCCAGAAGCTGCACTTCGAGATGGTCTTCGCCACGGTCGATGCGGCGGGCTGGACGACCGGCGCGAAGGGCCAACCGGTGCAGCTCGAGCATGTCACGTTTGGCTCGGTGCTCGGCGAGGATCGCCGGCCGCTCAAGACGCGCTCGGGTGAGAACGTCAAGCTGCGTGAGCTGCTTGATGAGGCGGTATCACGCGCCGAACAGCTCGTGCGTGCCAACGAGGCCGAGCCGGCGAAGCGACGCGGCTTCACAGAAGAGGAGATTCGTCACATCGCCGGGGTCGTCGGTATCGGCGCGGTCAAGTATGCCGACCTCGCACAGAACCGTACGACCGACTACATCTTCAGTTGGGACAAGATGTTGGCGATGGAGGGCAACACCGCACCGTACATGATGTACGCCTACGCTCGCGTGCGGTCGATCTACGGCAAGCTTGCCGAGCAGGATGGCGACGATGCCGGGCGCGTTGAGGAATCGCCGATCGAGTTGCAGGAGCCGGCCGAGGCCGATCTCGCCAAGCGCATCCTGCAGTTTGCCGAAACGATCGATGCGGTCGCCGACGATCTCAAGCCCAACACGCTGACGAATTACCTGTTCGAGTTGGCCGGAGCGTTTATGAAGTTCTACGAGGCCTGCCCGGTGCTCAAGGCTGCCACACCGGCCTTGCGGGCATCGCGCCTACGACTCTGCAACCTGACCGCGCGCACGCTGGCCACGGGGCTCGAGCTGCTCGGGATTCGCGTTGTGGAGCGGATGTAGTCCGGCGGCGTTCCACTGGTCGCCAACAATACGGTCGACAAGTCAGGCGGGCGTCAGGTAACAGCGTATCATCCGGGCTTGCGTCGTCTTGTCGTGCGCATAACCCATGTCATGTTGGGAAGCTTTGCGGCGTCTAATCAACCTTCCGACGACTTCGCCGGCTCGCTGCTCTTACGTATGACTTCGCAGCCAAGTTCACGTGCCTTCTGGTCACCCACCTGACGAACATACTCGGCCAATCGGCGTACGTCGTTGCCGAACTGCTTACTTAGCCTCTCGCGCACTCGCCGGACGTCTCCGACTGGCGACTCGTCCTCTTGTCTGTTTTGCAGTTCGTGCTCAGTCATCGTTCAACCCTCGAAGTAAATCCGGCGTTACGATCGTCGGGGGCACAAGCCCCAGCCGCAAGCACACGGTTCCCAAATGGGTGCGCTTGTTCGGGTTGGCCAAGTGTTTGACGTTCCAGGTCAACAAGAATTCCACCGAATGCCACGTGGCAGCAGCGACGTGAAGGGCATCGCCTGCCACGGGCCCCGGCATGACCTTCTCTTTCACGAGCACTTCGGCCAATCCGATCACTTCGTCGGATATCTCCAGCGACGGCAAACCCTTCACCATTGTGAGCGCCTGGTCTCGCTGCGGGAACGCGGGATCCGATAATTCGGCTATGACCTCGCCCGAAACAACCAAGTCGTGCCGGGGTGCCTCGAACGTCCACCACTCGTTGCTCACTTCCCGCCAATAGAGACTCCGCGTCGTGGTCCGGGTGCTGACACACGCGCTGAAGAAACTCGTCTCCAAATACACTCTCGCCATGGCCCCTCTATTCTATCAAACCGCGGCCGTCACGGCGACTGCAATATTGCTTACTGGCCCGCCAAGCCGAGCTCCTTTCGGAGCCATTCGACGTCCGTTCCGCCGTGCTCGCGCACCTGCGTGACCTTGGCGGCGTTGGCGATGGCTGCCCATTGCTCGAACAGTGCCGCTTTCGGTCGGGTCACCGGCCAAGGCGCCTCGGCCGCCTTCGCCTCGGCACGCAGGCGCGGCCATTCACGCAGGAATGCGTAGAGCACGGGTAGCTGCGCGACCTGGACGCGCGCGAGCAGCTCCGGTTTGTCGGCTGCGGCCGCTTCGGCCGCTTGCAGATGTGCCCAGCCGGCCGAGAGCGTCGCCAGCGAAAGGAACTTCGCATCCGTCGGCGAATAGCACCCGAGCGGATCGCCCGAGGTATCAACGGCGTCGTGGATGCCGGCAAGGTACGCGCGGATGTGCGGCGCCGCCGGCCCGTAATAGCCGTCGAGGAACTCGTCGATCAGCGCGTTCGCATCGAGTGACGGATCCCACAGCAGCCGCGCCAACACCCACGCCCGCAGCTCCATCATTTCGCTGCCCGGGCTCTGGTAGGCGCCCTGCTCGAAGATGCCCTTGACGTTGTGCTCGACGAAGAACCGGATGTTCGGCCCGAGCACGCGCAGGTTCGGATGCGGCAGGATGTAGTGCGCGAAGTTCGTGGTGTAGTCCCAGATGTAGAGTCGCTCACACATCTTCGACCAGCCCTTGATGTCGTCGCGGAACGCGGCGTTGCGTTCATCTTCGAGCGGTTTGCTGAACGAGCATTCGATGCTGCACAGGCGCACGATCACGTTCGGCCGCGCGCGGACATGCTTCGGCGGCTTGCGCGTGTACTGATAGGCGAGCGTGCTGATGGCGACGTGCGGGAACTCCGGCTCGATCTCGGCCGCGACCGCGTTGACGAACCGCAGCAGTGAGCCGGACGGGCCGCCCTCCTCGGCATCGACGGCGGCGCAGCGGCTGCACTGACAGTTGCCGTGCCAGTCGTTCTGTGACACGGAGGCGATGCGCGCCTGCGGATTCTTGCGCAGGCGGGCTTTGAGGTTCCTGACGAGTTCGGCGCGCATCGCCTCGTTAGTCAGGCAGAGCTGCGCGTGCTCGTGTTTGCGCTGGCCGTCGATCTCGCTGAACCATTCGGGGTGGGCTTCGAAGTAGCGATCCGGCGGGATCAGGCCGTAGAACGTGTGCACGAAGCCTTCGTATTGAATCCGGCCGCCGTGCTTGTCGGCCAGCGGTGGCCGTGCGCCGTTGCAGCGATTGCGAGCCGCCCAGTCGGCGTCAAACGCGGTGAACCAGTACGGTTCGCGGTATTCGAGCTTCGGCACGAAGCGGATATTCAGCTCGGGGATCGTCAGCGTAGGTTTGTGCGGGATCGTCGCGACGTCCGGCGTCCACCAGCGGCAGCCGAGCGTATCCTGCAGGAACGTATAGACGGCATACAGCGTCCCGCGCGGCCGCCCGCCAGCGAGGATCAGGTCGGTGCCGACCGTTCGAATGATCAGGCCCTCTTCGCCAAGTTCATCGGTGCTGAAATCGGCCGCAGCCAGCCGGGCCGCATCCGGCCCGACCAGGAGCCGGCCGGCGGCAGAGGTCGTCACCCCCGTGATCTCGAACGTCGCGCCCGTGATCTGTGGCAGAACCTCGGCCAGCTCCCGCGCAGCATACTGCTCGGCCTCGGTTGCGTCCTTGGCCACAACAACAATCGCCTGTGGCTCACCATTCTCGGCGATAGGCATCGCCGCGGCAGCGATGGACGTTACGGCGAACAAGCTCACACTCACGGACAGCAGACAACGCATTAGCATCAGAGAGTCTCCTCATCGTACGATTTCCGCCAGCCAGCCGTCTACCGAGCACGATACCACCGCCGCCAAAGGCCAGCCACCGGGGCTGCCGCAAACCCGACGTACGCCTGGGCATCCTTGCCAGAGCCAATCAACGGTACAGCGGTCCGTTGGTGTGCGGAAGACGGGTCAGCGCGCGAAAGGGCTCGTCCATAACTCAAGAGCATAGGCGGCTTTATCGTCGGTTGCAGGCGAGGTGTGGGCATACATGCTCACAGGCGCCTCGTCGGACGGTCAGCCGGCAGTGTGTTTTCATTAACAACGGAAAACGTGAACGATTTTTCCTGACACTGAAAAATCTGGAGGTAAATTATGGGTGGTGTCATTGTCGAGGCGCCAGGAGAGAGAGTCCGCCGAGGGCGGTCTCTCTTTCTTGTCGGTCGTGTGCGCCGGGGATGGTGTGCAGGTGCTGGGCAGGGCGAAGCCGTGTTGCGTTGCCCGGTGGTCTCCGGTGGCCCGGGCTGAGGTTCTGCGCACAGGGAAAAGCTCACTTCGACGTTATGCGAGGAGGAAAGGCCCATGTCCAAGGTGTGCTGGGGATTGCTAGCGCTCGCAGTTGTGGCGCGCGCGTCGTTGGCCCAGACGGGCTATGATGCGTCCGTCATGGCCCTGAAGGATAACGCGCTGGGCTCAAATACCTATGCGTTCGATGTCATGGACGACTACTATGGCTTCGGCTTTGGCTCGCCCAAAACCTACGATGATTTCAGCAATTCGAACGCTGGCTATCAGCCGCTCGACGGCAGCGCCGACACCGCCTCTGGCCGCATACGTCTCTATGCCATCGGCGATGGGGCGATGTACAACTCCGTGACGGGGATGGTCTACGACACCTATTCGTTTTCCAATGCCCTGAACGCATCAGCAAGTGGAACGATTTCGTCGCTCTACATGAACATCAATTATTCCGGGTCGCTTGCCCTGTACCAGCCCGGTCCCGAGGCGGATACGTATCTGCAGTATGCCTACTATGATCTGGGCGTCAGGATAGGGGATCCTTGGGCAGGCACGTCAGGGCCGAGCTACAAGATCGAACTGCAGGAGAACGATCACGCAGGCAGCAGTTACACACTGTGGGACACCAACGGTCTGTCGAACCCGTCGGCATCAGGCTACCACAGCTTCAGCGGAACGCTGACGGTTCCGCTGACCAACGTCAGTTGGAATTCGCCGATTGAGCTGACGGTCAGCGCCACGGCCTACGGCGGCAGCTTTGCCGCGAGCAGCAGCCTGAACACCACCTCGATTACGTTCCAGTGCGATGAGCCCGGCGTCGAGTTGGAGGTCACCTCCGCGGGTGGCGTCCCGGAGCCGGCGACGCTGAGCTTGTTGGCGTTGGGGGGAATCGCAGTCATACAAAGACGCCGGTAGTCGTCCGCCGGCGCCTTGGTGTCGAACAGCAGCCTGGCCTTACATCGGGGTCGCCGTGCCACTCACGCCTGAGTTGATTCACGTCAGGGAGCTTGATATCGTCAGTGGGGCGACCGGTGCCGCATCGCCTTGCCGGATCGACGATAAGCCTTCAATCAAGGACGCATCTTCAATGAAGCCATCTGCGCTGTTCGGTGTGATCGTGCGGGTCATTGGCTTGATAACGACCCTGTGTGCGGCCTGGCACATTCCCTTCGCGCTCTTCAACGTGGTGACGCAATACAAGAGCGAGCTCAGATACGTTGAACAAGCCCAGAGAAGTATCCTGGTATTACTCTGTGATATCCTGGTCGTGGTAGCAGGTCTTTGGCTTCTGCGCGGCGCCAAGGCCCTCGTCTCCTTCGCCTACCCGAATGAGGGCCAAACCACCGAGGGAGAACACGGAGACTGAGCCCGCAGGCAAGATGATTACCCGTCGATCACTTCACCGCATTCGGAACAGACGCCCGAAACGTTGCCGGTGAGGTTGTATTCGCATCGTGGGCACAGGCCTCTTGTCCGACGCTCCTCTCGTTGTCTCTCGATCTTCTTCCTGCGCCGACGGCGGCGATACCGGACGGACAGTAGCGCGTTGGCCGCACTGAGCAATACCAGAAGCCATGCGAAGGAAAAAGGCGGGAACGTGCTGGGGGAATAGAGGGCCCAGAACACGCCGATCAGGAACGGCGCTACGGCAAGCAGCACTACGAAGTTGACAGCAGCCCACGCCCAGTCGCTCAGTCGTGCGATCTCCTGCTCCGGATAAACGCTTCGATCGTTTGGCTGCGGCTCGTCAATGGTTTTGGTCGCCCAGCGTCCCAGCAACGGCCCCCAAACGGGAAAGAGAATGAGAAACTGAAACATCAAGCCGCCGTTGGCCACACCGTTCGCAGCCGCGATACTCAGGCCCAGACCAGGAACAAACGCCAGAAGCGCCGCGGCGAAGAAGTATACGACCTCGAAGATGATGATGCCGACGAACATTCTGAAGTACGTAGTCCGGAGACGGATGAACTGTACCGCGACCAACAGCAGCGCCACATAACAGGTCATACAGATCGCGGTCATTGAGTAGAACGCATGACGGAAATAGGGGGTGTCTGGATCTGAAGGGAACCGCGCCAGCAAAGCCGTAACGCTGGACCACAGTCCCAATCCAGCAAGGGAAAGCAGTACGACACCCAGCACTCGCAATGCGTGATGGGGCAATCTGCTTGAACGGTCCTGCGTGTCCTCTCCGTGCATTGCGCGCACCTCGGCGCTATTCCGCCCCAGACGACTCAACATCGCCGGCGCACTTCCAGCACTCCGTGAACTGCCCATCGATGGTTTCGCCGCATTGGGGACAGACCCAGGGTTCTAACTCTTTCGGCCGGAAGAACGGCCGGCCGCATTCGGGGCAGCGCGGCTCGGGCAGGCCGGTCAGGTCGTAGCCGCACTCGGCGCAATGGCTCGGGTTCGGCGGCCCGTCGTGCTGCAGGACGAATCGGCGAGCCTGTTCGTAATCCTCGTCGGCAACCCACAGCGACGGGCACGTACCGGCGTCCATCGGCACAGCGCCACGAGCCGCCCAGAGCGACTCGCCCATGATCTCGGCGGCAATCCCCTCCGCTTCGAGAAGCAGGCGGAAATGGTTCGCGTCCACCGGATCGCCAGCGGTGTAGACCTTCTTCATCGTGACACCTGTGTTCTCTCGATTTGCCTCGAGCCGCAGCACCGCTGCGTAGGCCGATCGGTGCATCATACGTTTCTCATGCGAGACGGCACAGCAGGGGATGTCGAGGCAGCCTCAGTGGAAGCTCTGACCGAACAGAGCTCACCGTGGAGCCAATCACCGCCCTGCAGGGGCGGAGGTGTATAGCCAGGCGGCGTAAGCCCCTGGAAACAGGGCCGTGTCGATCACCAAGCCCCAGCGGGGCGACAGAACGCTGTTCGTGATGAAGAAGAGATGGCAAGCAAGACAGGCGAGGGCTTGGAGCGTAATCGTACCCGGTTTCTGTCGCCCCTACGGGGCTGAGCAGTCCGGGCGACATTCGTACCAGGGGCTTACGCCACCTGGCTACATACCTATGCCCTTCCAGGGCAGTGCCCTTCTTCGCCGGGCGAGGCAGCCGTCGCGCCAGCCCCCCGAATAATCCCGTCCGGACTGCGAATACCTCTGCGACCTGTGCGCGGGAATGGGACGAATCGGCCGTAGCGGGCCGGGAGGTGCGTCGTCATGGATATGTATCCACCTGTGGTCAAAAAACGCTCGTTTCTCGGAACTCTTTTCTGCTGCGTAGCTTGCATCGTCGTCGTAGGGATTCTCAGCGGGGCGGCGGTTGTGCTGTACGGCATGAATATCGCCGACCGCAAGAGCGATACGCTGCTCGGCGTCATCACCCAGGGCGTCGAAGCCCTGCCGGAGCTGGTCGAGTCGCTGCCGCCGTTCTTCGCCGACCTGGTCAATGACGAGCGCCGGCTGGACTACGCCGATCAACTCGACGTGTCGGTCCGACTTGTTGGCGAGCCGGCCAACGCGGCCGAGCGATTTCCGGTCGTCGAGGTCCGCAATCGCGGCGCCGAGGTCGTCTCGCTGCTCTCGATGCGGATCGTCCTTCTGGATAACCAGGGGAACGCCATCGCCGAGGTCAACGAATGGGCGGCCACGCCCGTCGCCGTGGACCATGACTGGCGGGGACCGTTGATGCCCGGGGCGACGCGACGCTTCCCGGCCAGCCGGCACTTCTGCCGGTTCGGCGCGGCGATCGAAGGCACGAGCGTCGAGGCGGAGATCACGGACGTTCGCATCTGGCGTGGCCACGCGGCCGAGAAGGACACCGGCAACGCTCGGGCGCCGATCGCCGCGACGCGACCGGCGGGTGATGCCTGACGGCTCAGGCCTTCGTGCCCGCGCTTCGCTTGGGCATGGCCCCCAACGTCTCACCGGCCGTCCCAACTGATGTGCTGACATTGGCCACGAAAACCCGGCCGGCGGGGACGCCGGCCGCTACGCTGGCGCCTGTGTGCACGGACGCGTGGCCATGGCGCCAGCCGTCGGTATAATGCCTCCATGCCCCCATGCTCGCATGCTCATGGGGGCGGCGCGTTCGAATCCGTTTCGCCGCGGAGGCCGTATGTTGCTACGAGAAGCGAGCCCGTATTCCACGCCCCTTCGTCGCATGGGGAATCGTTCCGGTCTGGCCGTCGTGCTCGGTGGCCTCTTTGTTGTGCTGGCCGGCTGTGAGCCGGTGCCCCCGGCCGCGCGCAAGATGCTCCTGACTGCCAGCGCGAACTACGGCCGGGCGGAATATGCGGCGGCGGTCCAATCGGCAACGACATTCATGCAGCATTTCGGCAGCTCACCGGTCGCACCGGAAGCGCTCTACGTCCGTGCCATTTCCCGCGTGCAGCTTGGCGATCGCGTGGCCGCGCGGAGCGACTTCGTCGCGTGCGTCGAGAACACCAATCGGGACGATCTGCGGGCGTACGCCCGGACGATGCTCGGCCACCTTGCCTTTGACGATGGAAACCACGCGGCGGCCGTCAGCTACTACGCCGACGCGCTGCCGCATCTGCCGAACCAGCCGCCGACCGACGAGGCGCTCTATCGTTACGGTGTGTGCCTGCAACACCTCGGCCGCTGGGACGAGGCCAGGGCTCCGTTCTCGCGCCTGTTGCACGCATTCCAGGACAGCGCGCACGTCGCGGCGGCACGCCGTCGCTTCGCCTGGCCGCATCCCTGGTTCGCCATCCAGTGCGGCGCGTTCGGCCGCGTCGATAACGCCAACCAGCTCGCCGCGGATCTCAGCCGCAAGGGCCTGTCGGCTAAGGCCACGTTCGCCGAACTCGACGGCAAGGGCTTGTGGCGCGTGCTCAGCGGTCAGTATCCCACCTACGCTGCGGCGCTGGCGGACCTGCCGCGCGTCCGCGCCATCCAGCCCGGCGCACTCATCGTGCCGTGATAATTACAGAACGCGCAGGCCTGCGCGCATCACGCACGGCACGGGATCATCGGAACGTGTATCCGGAGCGGCGACGAGACACGGGCATACGCTCCGGCCTGAAGGCCTGTCCCGACGTCACGTCGGGACCTATGCCACCCGCGAATATCGACGAACGCTTCACATGAGAATGTAGCGGCCGGCGTCTCGCCGGCCGGGCTTTCATGGGTGGAGGTGGCACATCAACGCAGACGGCCGGCGGAGACGCCGGCCGCTACACAATACCGGCGAGGTGGCGCCTGGTGCGGTTGTGACTTTGCGGCGGATGATGGACAATCGCGGCGTTGTTGCGTTTTCCAGAAACGCCAGAGGAGCCGCCGCCCTTGGCCGATACTGACCCTACCCCCGAGACGCCCATGCTCTTTCGCAGTGAATCCCTCGGCGGCGCGCTGGGGGTTTATCTGCCGGCGTCCGGCCTCGTGCGGCTCAACGGGCTGGTGCGCAACGTCGTGCTCGCCTGGCTGATCAGCGAGGGGCAGTTCGGCCTGCTGGTGCTCGCGCTGCTCGCGATCAATGTCCTGCTGCCGGTCGCCAGCCTCGGCTTGCATGAGGCCGTTGGGCGCTATGTACCGCTGTTCGAGACGCGCGGCGCGCTGCGGGCGTACCTGCGGCGGACAACGCCGTTGGTGCTCGTCGTGTCGGTCGTCTCGGCGGGCCTGCTCGTTTCGACAGCCGAGTCCGTCGGCGGCTGGTTGTTCAATACGCTCGATCGCGGGTCGTCGGCGGCCGCCATGGTTGAGACCGCCCAGATGGCGTCGCTGACCCGTTGCGTGGCGGCGGCGCTCTTCTCACTCACGTGGTATTTCTACGTTGTGTCGATCCTTCGTGGGCTGCGCATGTTTCGGGCCGTCGGCCTGACGGAGTTGTGTACCGGTCTGCTCTTCACGGCGAGCGCCGTAATAGTGGCGTTATGCGGCATGAAGACGGCCAAGGCGGTCATCATCAGCTACGCCGGCTCGATGCTCCTCATGCTCGTGCTGGTGGCGCTGGGGCTTCGCAACCGCCTGCGCGCCTGGCCGGAACAGGACGGCGCGCTGGAGGCCGGCGAGCCGATCGTGACACGCATGTTGCGATTCAGCGTATGGGCCGCATTCGCTGCCATGATGTGGCACACACTGCAGAGCTACCCGACCTGGTATCTCAATAAGATTCACGGTGAGACGCCGACCGCGATCTTCGGCGGCATTCGCCTGCTGACGCAGGTCGGCTTCCTCGCGGCGACGGCGATCATCACGGTTGTGACGATGAGCGTTACCAAGAGCTGGGAAGCCGAAGGGCAGGAAGTCGCGAATCGCCGATACCTGCTCGCGTTCAAAGCGACCGCGTGCATGCTGCTGATCGTCTCGGTGGTGACGGCGGTGGCGGCGCGGTCGCTGATGCGGCTGCTGCCGGCGAGCTTCGCGCCGGGAATTGAGGTGATCCCGCTGCTGCTGCTGTTCTCGATGCTGTGCGCCGAGTTGTCGTTTCTCGGCATCCAGTTCACCCTGATCGAGAAGGCGCGGCTGCTGTTCTATCCGTGGGCATTCGGCGTTGCCGCCAACGTCGCACTGGCCGCGGCTTGGGTCCGCCCCGTGACGGCGCAGCAGCCGCTGTCGATGTCTGAGCAGCTCCTGCCCTCCGCGCAGGCCGGCGTGGTCGCGATGACCGGGGCACTGGCGGTGTGTCTTCTGTTGCTGCTGATCCGGCGGCGACCGATCGATCGCGGCACGTGGATCCTGCTGGCGGCCGGCTTCGCCTTGTGCCTGCCGGTATGGGCGATGCTCGCCGTGCTCGTCGTCGTGGCGCTGCTCGGGCCGTTGGTGCTCTTCAGCCGCCATGAACGCGCCGAGATTCGCCGTCGTACCGGCCAGCTCATCGAACGGCTGAGGCGACGTCCGGGCACCACGGAATCGTAGGTCGGTCGCGCCGCCCCGAGCTCTTCCTCCTCCCGGAATATAGCCCCGGCTGCAGCGCAGCGGAAGCCGGGGGTAACGACGAACCCCTATTCCCCAAGCCCGTGAAACGGGCGACGGAAGGACACGTTTTCCAGAAGATGTTGTCGTGCGCGCGGCGTTGTGTCCGTGCGCTTCCGCCACCCCTGTTCGGGGTTACGGAGATGAGGCAGATGGTCGACCCATGGTTCCGCTTCGCTACACCATGGGCTTTATTCCGGGCGGCAAGAATGAGTAATGCACTGCGTTGATTTCGTCTTTCGCTGCCGATAGAGTATCCACGGTGACAGGACGGTTGAGGATTTCAGACAACACGGACGGGTTTCCGTTGCGGGAGGTTTTCATGGTGGCTCAGGGTGTTCGCACTGCGATTCTGGCAGGCGTGGCGCTTTCTCTCCTTTTGTGTGGCGCGTGCAACAAGAGTGAAGACGAGCCGAAGCATCGTACCATCGAAGGCGTGGCCGAGTCGGTCGATCCGAAGAGCAACCAGGTGTCCATGAGCTGGTACAACGCCAAGAAGCAGCGCGACGAGCGGGTCAACGGCATGGTCAACGATGACACGGAAGTGCTCATCAATGGTCGCGTGGCGCGGCTCGAGGACATTGTTGCCGGCGACAGCGTCAAAGTGACCGGTCGGGTACTCAAGAGCGAGGGCGAGCCGCAGTATCTCGCGACGCGCATCGAGGTCACGCGCGAAGGTGCGGACAGTTTTGTGCCCGCAACCGAGCCGGCGACCGATGCCGATGCATCGGAGAAGTAAGCGCCGGGCGCACCGCCCCGGCGGTTACGCATCGAGCGCTTCAATGACGCGGCAGGGGTCCGACGCGACGACCGTCGAGCCGTACAGTTCCATCGCCCCGATATCACCCGTCAGGCGGGCCGGATCGCCCCGGTCCACGATGCATGCGATTGCCGGCATGTCATACTCGGGCGTGCCATCCAATGGCGGCAGGAAGAAGCCCGCGTTGAAGCTCAACACGCCGAGCCTGTCAATCAGCGCACGGAGCGTATCGGCGACGGCGTTGATGAAATCCTCCTCCACCGTCAGGCCGCCGACGATGACCATCTCCTTTTCCTTGACCGGTGTGAGCGTAGCGACGCACGTGGCCGCGCCGCGCCCGCGCGTTAGCCCAAGCGATTCGTGGACAGCCACCCAGTCATCCCAGTAGCTGCTGTGTGTCTGCTGCCGATAGGCGTCCGCGACGGTCATGTGCCGGGCCTGTCGGGCGTACGGCCGATCGCGCGTGATGAGCATCTGCAAATGCCCGTGCGGCTGCGAGGCCCCCGCTTTTTCGAGGCAGTTCCACATGATGAACGGATAGCGAAGCGAGCGATCCACTTCGTGCGTATGCCGCAGCCACTGCATGGCGACATCGAGGTAGTCCTGCACCTGCTCGCGGCCGAATCGATGAGGGTGGTGCTCGCGAAAGACGACCATGCCGTGGTGTGCATCATACATCGACGCGTTAGCGGCGCTGACCGAGTGCCGCCCTGTAATGCGGCCCCACGTATCCGCGGTGGTCATGCGCTGCGGGTCACAGAAGTCGCAACCGGCCCGCGCGCGTTCAATCCGCGCGTCAAGATCCTCGTGCAGGCGGGCGCACAACGGGCGCCGGGCGCGCAGCTCGTTGAACAGGGCGCCTTCACCGCTGAACCGGTTGAACGTGCGGGCAACGCGCTGTGTCGACGCGCGCGCGACGGCCTGCCGCGGGTCCGTGTCGTCGGCCTCGGCGAACCAGTCGACGAGTTTCGACATCAGTGGTTCCGGGACGGTCAACTGCCCCGTCAATGTGCTGATCTCGAACAGGCGATAGACACGTTCGCGCTCCGCGTGGCCCAGCTCGGCCACCCGCTCGGCGAGCGTCAGAATGCTTTCCGGCATGGTGTGCCCCGTTCCGTTAACGTCGAATGGCTATCCCAGGCATTCCTTGATGGCGGGCAGGAACATGTCGCGCACGACCACATCCCACGACATCTGCCGCGCGTATCGATAGCCGAGCATCAGGTAACGCTTCCGATCCTTGTCTGAGCGCGGCAGTGCGGCGAATAGCTCGTCGGCGAGTTGGGCCGCCACGTCTTTCTCGACGTCCACGGCTTCGCGCGCCGTCATCTTCGTCAGCTTGTTCAGCGACATGTTTCGCTGCGGAAGCGCGTACTCCTTGGCGTACAGCGTCGGCAACTCGTGCTTGACGTCAACCTGCTCGACAAAGCCACGGCAGCCGCACGTCGCCGAGATCGCGCAGAGCGTGCCGAAAGGCAGTGGCTCGATCTGTGCGATACCGAACGGCTCGTATGCCGACAGGCCAAACTCGACGTCGCTGCCGCGGCGAATGTCCGTCTCCAGCATCGCGGTCGGCATACGGCTTCCGCACAGCGCACGGCTCCAGCCAAATTGGTTGATGAAGACGGCGCAGCTTGCCTTGGCCTTGCGGTTGAAGGCTTTGACGGCCCGATCGATCGCCACCTCGGGGCCGACCAGGTCGGGATAGCCCTTCTGGTGCTGCAAAGGCCAGTCGTGGTCCTTCTCCATTTTCGCGACTTCGGCAGGCTGTCGCGGCAGGGTTGCCGAGGCCAGCAGGAAGAGCACCGCACGCTGGCCGGCGGCGACCAGCTTCGGATCGAGTTCCGCCATGACCTGCAGATCACGCCAGAACGCCTTGCTGATCACGGGCCGGGCCACGTGCGTGAAGACGTAATCCGGGCGCCATCCGAGCAGGCGGCGCGCGTATTCCTCGAGCCGCTTATGCGCTTCGTTCTTCACTTCGACCGAGATCTTCGTCGCCCCGATGCCGTTGTAGACGAGATCGATCGGCCGTTTCTGAAACGCCGGACCGAGAAACCGAAGCTCCTCGGCGACCGGCTTGCTCACCGCCAGAATCCGGTTTACCCGATGCGACCGCATCACCAGCGCCGCCGGCAGCGCGGCTTCCTGCGGCCCGAAGATGTCCGGCAGCGACTTGCCCTGCTCCGACGCGGCGCGCATCACGTTGTAGAACATCACGTCATGGGCGGGGTGCTTCTCGATGAT
>JAFGKA010000088.1 GCA_016928855.1 Phycisphaerae bacterium | reverse complement strand
TCGGCGTGAATCGAGACGAACAGATCGGCGCGGTTCTCCTCGGCGATTCTCGCGCGATCATCAAAATCGACGTCCACGTCGGTGGTTCGTGTGGGAATCACCCTCGCGCCGCGTGCGCGCAGCTCCCGGACGAGGCGGTTGGCGATGTCCAGCACGATCGTCTTTTCTGGCAGTTTGGACGTCGCCCGCGGCCAGGCGCCGGGCTTGTTCCCGCCGTGGCCGGGGTCGATGACGATCGTGGCGCCGCTGAGCGAGACGGTCGGTCGTGGCGGCGTTGGGGGCGGCTCGGGCGGACGGGGTGGTTCGGGAGGGCGAACAGGTCGCTGCTCGGGGTAGAACGGCGGCGGAAGCGGGTCGATGACCTGCTGCGAAGATTCGCAGCCGACCAAGGCGACCGCAAGCACCGCGATACTCAGCACGCCAAGGTATCTCATCGGCGGCCACTATACGGTTCTCGCTGGGGTCATCAAGGCAGCCTGTTGCGGGCCGACGGCTTGTGGCACGCGACACCGAGCGGATTTCGAGTGTCGGATATTATAGCGGGGTAGGCTTCCGGCAGGCCGATTTCAGCCTCGATGCTGCGTCACAGCGCGGTGCGAACGCTTCAATCCGCGACTCGGCTGGACGATCGGGAGACCACACGGTTTTGAGCCTGGGTGCTGTCGGGGCTGGTCGTGGACGTGTAATAGTCGGTTGCGTCGCCTCGGCGACGGACGGCGGTGGTTCGCTGGACGCCGTTGCTGTAGAAGCGGATGATTTCCCACCGCGGTGCGTTGGTTTCGCCGTAAGTGTCTTCCTGATAATAGATTGTGGGCGCTGCGCTGCCATCGCGGTTGAACAGCAGGTGCGGCGTGTGGGCTGGCGGCGACTGGCCCACAAATTCGGAGGCCGTTACCGGGGCGACCTGCTTCGGCGCGCAGCCGCTGCCGGCGAACAGGGCGATCACGACGATTATGCCGCGGGTCGGTGCCATGATGTTTCGTTCCGTACAGACCTTCCCCACCAGATGGCATCGGCGGCTTGGCGGAATGGCTGTAGTGAAAACGCGCGAAGCGGATAGGCGAGGTCCACAGGGCAGGTGCTGGCCGGCCGCGAGTGACGGATTCCGTCACGGTTGCGATGCGGCAAGGCTTGACGTGCCATGGTGTGCTCGGTGTCACCCGCCTGGAAGCGGTGTTGCGTCACTGCGCTGTCGTGGGGGGCGCGAGGCCACGACGTTGGTTGTTGCCGGGCGAGGGTCGGGTATAACAGGCCCATCGGATACCGCGAGGCGTCATACGGGAGGGCGTTCCAGTGCGCAGAAACACGCTGAATTTCGTGGTCGATGTCGTGACGCTGCTGGTGATCTTCGCCATGGTGGCAACGGGGCTGGTGATCCGTTTCGTGCTGCCGCCGGGCATGGGGGGGCGTCATGGCGGGCGCGGGTTGGTGCTGTGGGGGCTGGGGCGTCACGACTGGGGTGACGTGCACTTCCTGGCGTCGGTGGTGCTGGCCGTGCTTCTCGTTGTCCACGTGGCGCTGCACTGGTCGTGGGTGTGCGCGACGACCCATCGTTTGCTTGGCGGGAAGCCGGGCGGCGAAGCTGCCGCTGCAAGGCACAACGCCTACGGGATCGGGTTCCTTCTCGCCCTGGTGGTGCTCTTTGGTGGCTTTACGTGGTATGCGCGCAGCGCCGTCGATGAAGTCTTCCTGGAGGAGGGTATCGAGGGCGAGGTGGGAGCATCCGGACTGGAATCGCGCGGCGCGGGCCAAGCGCATGCGGAGGATGCATCGCACGACCTTGTCCGGGGTTCCATGACGCTGGCGGAGGTGGAGCAGGCCACGGGTGTTCCCGTTTCCACGCTGAAGGCTGAGCTTGGCCTTCCGGAGACGGCGTCCGCTGATGAACGCCTGGGCCGATTGATCCGCCAGTACGACATCACTATGGACCAAGTCCGTGCCGCTGCCATGAAGCATATGTCGCAACGGGCGCCGTGACGCTCTATCTGATGATGAGACCGGCAGGCCGCCGGTTATCCTCGTTGGGCCATGACCGACGCGGACTCGAAGCCGACGAATTGCGGCTCGATGCCCAGCCACACGCCGGTGAGCGAATAGAAGTCGGTTCGCTTCGTCCCTTCGAAATTGTCCGGTCCGGTGAACACGCCTTCAATCGTAATGACCATGTGAATGCCCAGGCTGTCCAGTGCGCTGCTCTCGCCCTGGAACTGGAAGTTGTTACCGGTCGTGGTCAACGTGCCAAGCGCTTGTCCAAACGTCGAGCCGCTGGTGATCGTCAGGAGCGTCTGAGTTCCCTGTACGGCGAAGTTCCATGTTTCGACCGATGCATCCCCTTCCTTCAGCCCGTTCGGGTTGCTGGCTGCATCGGAAGGTACGGCGACCATCTTGAGCCCCGCGCTCCAGGTTCCCAGCGGATCACCGACCCATGCGGCGTTGCCGCCGCCCGCGTTATTGCCGTCGACCGCCCCGTTGCCGTCGACCGCTCCGTTGTCAGCGGCCGGGGTAGGCGCGCACGTCTGGCCCATGAGGCATGTCAGGCTCGCGAGCACGAGCGCGCATCCCATGACGGTTTGTTTTTCGAATAAGCGCTGTGTCATACCTATTTCTCCTAACAGATTGTCCACGGTCTTTCTCATTTCCGTGGCGGGCATCCGTTGGGTCGTCTGAGCCACGCCGCGAATAGCGCATCGCCATCGGGGCGACAGACATGACCGAACCCCCCAGATGGACCCGTCCGGCGAAACGGCCGGGTTGCCGTTCATGATTCTACCACGCCATGGCGTAGGGCGCCCAGTCCGTGGTTCGACCCTCCCATTTTGTGCCGGCTGCGGCGGTTTGGCGCCCAATCCCGGCGGTCGATGTGCTTCCGCATGGCCTTGCGGCAGGGAACCTCGATCTGGACTTCACGGCTTCGGCGGATTGGATTATGCTGCCGGCGGAGTCGCCATGCGATTGCCGCTTGGATGGCGTGGTCGAGGCCGGTGTCAGAGATTTCCACGAGTCAGACGTGACTGCCAAGGAGGTCCGTGGTGAACGCTCGAATGCACAACCTGCTTGTCGCGATGGTGGCGGCTACGCTGGTGAGCTGCGCTCCATCACGGGTGGAGCCGGTGTCCCGGGCCCCGGCCGATTCTGCGTCGGCCGCGTTGACGCCGGCCGTACGGCAACTCCGGGCGGATCTGGATGCGGTCTTTGACGAGCCGAAGTACGATTGCGCGTTCTGGGGCGTGCGCGTCGAACGCGCGAATGGCGAGGTCCTGTACGATCGGTTGGGCCACAAGCAGTTTACGACGGCGTCGAACATGAAGCTGTATACGACGGCTGCGGCGCTCGAACGGCTGGGCCCCGATTTCACCTACGAGACCCGTGTGGAGGCGATCGGTACTGTCGATGCGGATGGGACGCTGGTTGGCGATCTTGTGATTGTCGGCTCGGGCGATCCGTCGCTGGGGGCCTGGCACCCGGACGCGGACCGCAACAGCCGGCAGGTACTCGCCGACTGGGTGGCGAAGGTCAAGGCGGCCGGCATCCGCAGGATCACCGGCGATATCGTCGGCGACGGTCGGTGCTTCACGAGCGAGTTCTACTGCGAGAACTGGAACTATGGCGACCTGCATTTCTGGTATGCGGCCGGTAGCAGCGGTCTGGCGATCGAGGAGAATGCTTACCGGGTCCAGATTCGACCCGGCCAGAAGGTGGGTGATCTCGCCATACTCGATATCACGCCGGCCACGAGCTACATCGCGCTCGTCAATGACACGCGGACTGTCGAGGCGGGAGGTGCGAATACCGCCGATAGCGTTCCGCACAATACCGAAGGCAACGTCCGCCGCTTTGCGGGCACGATCGCGATGGACAGGGAAGTGATCAACGAGCGCGGTTCGGTGTGGAATGGGGCATGTTACGCGGCGCATTTGTTCGGCGAAGCGCTGGCCCGCGAAGGCATCGAAGTGCAAGGCCGGCCGGTCAACATCCGTATGCTGGACAGTCCCGATCGCATCGACAGGGTCGAGTCTGCCCGCCGAACGATCTTGGCGACCACCATTTCGCCCCCCCTGAGCGAGCTGGTTGCTGTGGTCAACAAGATCAGCCACAACTTCTTCGCCGATCAGATTGTCCGCACGCTTGGTCTGCATGAGCAGGGCACGGGCGATTTCGCCAGTGGGGCCGCTGCCGTCCGCGCCTGGCTCACAGATATCGGTGCGCCACAGGCCGAGGCGTTTCAGATGCGAGACGGTTCCGGACTGGCCCGCGTCGATGCCGTTCAGCCACGGCAGACGTGTCATCTGCTGTGGCACATGCGGCAGTCGGCCCAGGGCGGCGAAGCGTATTATGCGTCACTTCCGGTTGGCGGTGTCGATGGGACCCTGGCCAAACGGCTCACGGACCCGAGCACCAAGGGCAACGTGCGTGCCAAGACCGGCTACATCGGGCATGTGCGGTGCCTCTCCGGCTACGTGACCGATACCGATGGCGAGGAACTGGTGTTCTCGATGATGTGCAATCAGTACGTCGTGCCGACCGGCGAGGTGAACGATTCGCAGGATGCCGCCTGCAAGATTCTTGCCCAGTTCAGCGCGAACGAGAAAAAGGTGTCAGGATGAATTTTTTCGCCGCGATGGCGGCTGTGGGTTGAGGCAAAATCCTGTAACCAACGCGATAATTCATCCTGACACCTTTTTTGTCGCCGGCAGTGTTAGCCGCGGATCGGACAGGTCGAGCCGGTACATCATCTGGTTGTACTCGTAGTAGGGTGTCGGGTGCGGGTTGCCCGAAAAGGTGTTGACGTAGGTGCCCTCGAGGTAGATCACCCGACCGCCGTCCTGATCGAAGAATGGATGCTGTGTCGGATTGTAGAAGTCGTGGGCATCGTCCTTTTTGTTCGCGTGCGTGATGATTTTCCGGGCGTGGGCCCACGGCCCCTCGGGTCGGTCGGCCTCACTGTACCATACCTCGCCAAGCATCGTGTCGCCGGAGCCTTCGGACGCGATCATGATGTATCGCTTGCGGTAGTCGTTCCAGAAGCACGAGCTGTTGTTTAGCGAAATCAGCTTCCCACCGTCGGCGTCCCGCAGCCGAAGGGGCGATTCGTCCTGCGTCATCTTTCCGGCCTCGATCAACTCTTCCTGCTGCGTCGGATTCAATGGTGGTGTGTTCTTCTTCCACGCCCAGATCAGTTTGCCATCCGCGTCTCGGTCGAGCTGGGCGGCGGTTGCGCTGCCGTAACGCGTGCCGGAACAAAGGCACGTGTATCCCTCGTAGGCGGCCAAGTCCAGGTACGCCTTCCACTCGGCGCGGACCCGCAGCGACGGATAGGGGGCTGTGAAGTAGTAATACTCGGTGCCATCTTCAGCCTTCGCACGGAACGGGAAGCCCTTCGGAAGGATCGGGGTGTCCACAGGCACATTGGCCTGCTTCTCGAATACGTCCTTCTCGTCATTGTAGACCATGAAGCCTGCTTCCAGCGTGGCTTCCAGCCACTTGAGGCGTTCAAACGATGCGAGCATGCGCTCCCGGCCGGTTGGGTCGCGCAGGACCACCAGCCCATAGAGCCAGACCACGCCCTCGCCCTCGAGCGGCGCCATTCGTTTGACGAAGCCATCCTCAGCGGTGAAGTACTTCAGGTTCACGCCGACGGAGGGATCCATCTTGTCCGGCAGTTCACTCGTCGCGCCGGTCATCGCGAAGTTGCCGAGCCCGTACGACACCCGGCAGGTATCGCCGTAGAACCAGTAGAGCTTGCCGCGATAGATCGCGTTCAGGACGCCGTCCTGGCCCGTCACCTGTGCGTTGAGCAGCGGTTCAGTGATCGGCGGCGTTCGGCCGAGCAGGACGGTATCGCGGTAGATGCCCTGGCCGGTGATGCGATAGAGCCGTTCGGCGATGTTGATCCGCTTGATCTTGATCTGCGCGCTGCCGCCGGGTTTCGTCTCCAGTACCACACCACAGACCCCAAAGCCGTCCTTCGGGAATTCGTAGCCATGCGACGAGATGCCGAACCACACCTTCCGGTTCATCAGTCCCGGCTCGAAGAACGCGATCAGCCCGTTCGAATCAGTGTAGTAGCAGACCGAGCTGGTCGTCTTGAGTTCCACCATCGGCACGCCGCGTCCGGTCTGTTCATCAACGACCTCAATAGCGAAGTAATCGCTTGGGGCTGCGGCGCACGGTGTGGCCCTGCCGACCAGCGCTGCCGTGATAACGATGCACGCACACGCAAGGGAAGATATCCGATTGTTCATGAGCGGTTTCTTGCCTTTCATCATGGTTGGCTTGGCTGTGTCGTCGGTGGACCGAGAACCTCGAACTTGTCGAGCATCAAACGTCGGCCCTTGGCTTTGGGATCCGGATCCAGACTCGTGAACGTCAACGTGTGCTCGCCGGCCTTCAGCTCGGTTTCGGCCACGACAATATCGAACGGCCCCGGAAACGGCGGTGGCTGATACAGGTTGAACGGCTCGCTCGCCGGCCGCTCGTTGAGGGCCACCGTGAACGTGCCGCCCGCTTCGATCCTGCATGGACGGGCGACGATTGTGTACTGGCCAGGCTCGGCAACCGTGAACAAGAGCGACAGGGTTTCGCCTGCCTTCTCTGAATCCCATCCGAGCACATGCTCGCCGCTGCACAGATCGCCCCAGAAGCCCATCCCGATCTCTTCGAGCTTCCCGCCGGTCGGCTTGGCGACATCGACGAAGTTTTCCGCTTCCCATCGTCCGTCGCCGGCGTCGTGCGGGCGCAGGTACGCGGGCATGCGATCGGCAACCGGCGGCAATGCCGGCCGTGATGTTGGTGTGCCCGTCTGATACCAGTACGCAACGCTCGAATACCAGTTGATCTGATCGTTGCCCTGCCAGCCGTGCTCGATATTCACGCGGATGGATTCCTTGAACGGAATAGGGTCAGGGATGTGATAGCGGTATACGTTCCAGAGGTCGCCGGGCTGCCAGGCGGCCGGCCACTTCCACTGATCGAGATCCTTGCCGCGCAGGTCCGGCGTGCAGCGTTCGAGGACGCCGGCCTTGTTGAATCGCCCGCGCAGTGGTGTGCCAAAAAAGGGGAATGAAAACTCGTGGCTGTAGCACCACGCGCCGCCGAAGTCGTCTTCCGAGCCCGTGCCTTCGATGATCGGCTTGCTCTGGCCGTCGATGAAGACGCGGACATCGCCTTCGCCCCACCAGCTCTCGTCCTTCTGTTCGATCGACACGTTGCAGCCGGCGAAGTGCCCGCTGCCGCCGTCCGTCTCGCAGATCCAGTAAGGCTCGCCTTCAGGCGGCGGGAACGCCTGCCGGTACGTTGCGAAGAAATGCAGATCATCCGGCAACGGCGTATCAAGTTTGCGATAGTCGATCTGGTAGTAGAGAGCCCGGCAATCCTGGGCGCCTTCGTTCGTGACCGTCAGCCTGGCCAAACGGCGGAACGGCATCTTCCAATACGCGTTCAGTCCCGAGTGTGTACCGACCGCCAGCGGCAGGCTGGCGTACGCATAGCTCTGTGCGTGGCCGAGGCCGAAGAAGTCGCCCAGCGGCGCTTCGACGCACGGTTCGGCGATATCGTCGAAGTAGATGCGGAACACCAGCTTGCGCAGCGCGCTGCGCGATGGATACATGTAGGTGAACCAGATATGCGTGATGACACCCGGACCGTCGAGTTCAGCCAGTGTGCGCGTGCTGCCGGCGGCCACGTTGCGCATGTCAAGGTTGCCGCCGGATGGATCCGTGCTGGAGGCGCGGTGTGCGGTGTAGTCCTGAAGCTGGAGCAGGTCATCCAGGTTTTGCGCCTGCCCGACATCGGCCAGCGAAGCCATCACAACAAGACTGCCCAGGACCACAACCACGGTTCGGCGTACAGCAACGCTCACTGTTGTTCTCCCCATGTTCAGGTACCTCCAAGGCCCAGCGACAGCGTCTCCACGGACTTTCCGCGAGCCCTTCTTTCAGTACGTCACACGAACCCAGAGGAAAGTTCACGAGAAGGCGGACGACATCGCCCCTTTTTGGGGCCCCGTCACGACAGGCAGGGGCTGCAAGAGACCGTGCCTTGCGGTGTCGCCGCTTGATCGGGTAGCATGCGGCGGAACATGGGTGGGTGTGGACTGCGCAGGCCAAGTCCGTCCAGAAACAGGGTAGTGTGTTCGTACGAGGCAAGCGGAATGGGTTCAACAACCATGGACACGCAACAGGATATGCCGCGTTCTGCCTTCCGGCCGACGCTACCCGCGCTTCTCTTTGTTCTCTTCGCAGCCTCTGGTGCCGCAGGGCTGATCTACGAGATTGTCTGGTTCCAGCTTCTTCGCCTGACAATCGGCGCTAACTCACAGAGCCTGGGGGTGTTGCTCGCCTGCTTCATGGGGGGGCTCTTCCTTGGCAGCCTCTTCTATGCCCGTGCGGTTTCGGAGTCGCGGCATCCGTTACGCGTCTTCGCATTGCTGGAACTTGGCATCGCGTTGATGGCAATCGTCATCCCCTATGCGGCGGCAGCGATTCGCTCTCTCTATTTCTCCTGGTCGTATTCGCCGCAGACAGCCCTGTTGCTTCGGTGCGCCGTGTGCGCGGTCATGCTGGTGCCCCCCACGGTGCTGATGGGCGCCACGCTACCCGCGCTGTCGCGTTTTGTCCGGTCCCAGCAAGGATCCAGCGCCACAGTCGGCTGGTTGTACGCCGTGAACATCATGGGGGCGGTCATTGGCGTTTTCACGAGTGTCCTGTTCCTGCTGCCTGCCTTTGGCCTCAGCGGGGCCAACTTGGTCGCCATCAGCCTGAATGGCACCGTCGCGCTAGTGGCGTTCGGGTTATCGGTGGCATATCGGCTGCCCGAAACGGCGGCGGAAACGGTCGTGCTGGCGTCGCAGCCCACCAGCCGCCTGGACACGACCATCCTGGTGGCGTATGGCCTCAATGGGTTGGCCGCCCTTTCGTTGGAAGTGCTTTGGTCGCGGCTCCTTACGGTCATGTTCGGCGCGACGGTCCTGGCGTTCGGCATGGTGCTCGGCTTGTTCCTGACAGGACTGAGTATCGGCGGTGTGATCGGCAGCATGGCCGTTCCGAAGCTTGCAAACCCCCGACGGGCCTTTGCCGAGGTGCAGATCGGGCTGGTCGGCCTTGTGGGCTGTACATCGTTGGTCGTGCCCAAGATGACAGCCTGGTTCAACATCGGCGACTGGTTGCAGATGGGGCCGCTGTGGGCGGCTGGCCTGACAGACATGATCCGGGCGGCCATGATAATCCTGCCGGCGACGATCTTGTGGGGGATGTCGTTCCCGCTGGCGCTCGCGTCGCTGGGACAAGAGGCGCAGGATCCTGCACGACGCGTCGGACGTCTGTATGCATGCAATACGATCGGTGCAGTGACCGGTGCCCTGTTGACCAGCTTCGTGCTGATTCCCCGCTGGGGCAGCGCGACCGGCGCAGCACATCTCGTAGTACTGCCGCTGGTCACAGCCCTTGTGCTCTGCTGGCCACCACGCCGGCTCGGACTGGTGCCGATCGCCGTGGCGTTCGTTGGTGTGTGGATCGCATTCACGGACGTTCCATCGCGCGGCGCCGCGTTCGTGCGCGAGATGGTCATGCTACTCGATGACCCCATCCAGTATGTCTACCTGGCGATCCTGCCGGCCTTTCTTGGATTCGAACTCTTCCTGATTCGCCGGGTCGTCCGCCGGTTGAGCCTGGGAGCCGCCTTGTCGGGCGTGGCGCTCGCGCTCGGCACGGTCGTGCCGGCCGATTTCTATTATCGTGGTCGCGGCTACGGCGACACGGGCGCCCATCGCTCGGGAAGCAGCCAAATCGTGCTGTTCGAGGAAGGGGCAATGGAACCCGTGGTGGTCGCCAGACACCCCGCCGGGCATCTGGAACTGAGCGTAATCGGCCAGATTTGCGCCTCATCGCTGCCCGAGAGCATGGCACACCTGCGTTTGCTCGGACATGTGCCCGTGCTGCTCAGCGCGGATCCGAGCGACGTGCTCGTGGTCGGCCTCGGAGCCGGTGTAACCGCAGGCTGTGCCGCGATTCACGAGAATGTCGAACGCGTTCGCGTCGCCGAGCTCGAGCCGAAGGTCACGCTGGCGGCAAGACAGTTTGCCGAGGTCAATCATGACGCGATGGACAATCCCAAAGTGGACGTCATGATTGACGACGGACGCCACTTCATCGCGACCACAGACGCCCGCTTCGGCGTGATCACGAGCGATCCGATCGAACCGTTCTGGAACGGATCGGCGGCGCTGTACACCGTGGAATACTACCGTCTCTGCCGCGATCAGCTGATCAGCGGCGGCGTTTTCATGCAGTGGCTGGGAATCTTCGGGATGGACGAAGAGGGGATCCTCTCGCTGCTGGCGGCATTCGCCGAGGTGTTCCCCGATGGCGTGATTTGGCTGTCGGAACTGGAAATCCTGCTGATTGGAGGCACGGAGCCACTCAATTTCGATCCAGCCGTTCTTCGAGATCGGCTTGCGAAGGAGCCCGCCGTCGCCACCTCTCTGGCAGAGGTGGGGATTGAGACAGTGGAGCAGCTTCTGGGCCATCACGTCTGTTCGATCGCCACGATCGGGGACGACCTGGCCGGTATCATCCCGAATCGTGATGACAACCTGATGAGTCAGTATGTCGGCTGGCGGGCATATTACCAGAGTGGGCAGGCGGACATCACGATCAATCAGTTGCTGGACCAATGGAGGACGCGCGAAACGCTGCCCATCGGCCAGGAACAACAGGTCGACACGGAAGTCCCTTGATCGCGGCAGGCGAGAGGGGCAGGCTCAATCGGCCTGCGAGGGAACGGAATGCACGGGAACTGCCTGGGTGCCAGCCCCAGACGATTCTTCCGCGGGGTTCGACGCGGGCGTCGCGTCGCCGAACAGGGCGGGCCAGTCACAACTCAGACATCGGGTCTGATCCGGCCCTGACCAGAGCACGAGTTCGTGCCGATCGGGCGAGCCGCCCTTCGTCTTCGGCGGCGCGACGAACGACAACTCCTGCGCTGTGCGCCACGCGGGCACACTCTCGGTCCTCGGGTTTACCTCGGTGAGCACCGGCACGACATCGCCCGTGGCCAGGGTCAGGACCACCATGCTGTTTGTGTCGCCCTCTTCCGCCACCACGATTCGCTTGGCGTCCGGACTCAACTCGAAACAGCCGGTGGCCAAGCCCCCAGGCAGGCGTGCCTCCACCTCGCGTGGAATAACCCGCGTGACCGTGGGCTGCCTTTCGGGGTCGATCGAGAAAAGCGACGCCCGCTGCGGCATGTCCCCCGACGTCGAGGGCAGCGTTACCTCCATGCCCGAAAACAGGATTCGACCGTCCGGCAGACACCGAATCTTCATCTGAGGGATGAACACCGTACCGACCAGGTCTACCGGCTCGGGGAATTCGTCCAGCAACGCGCCGGATGCATCGCGGACCTGTCGGCGGGCGACGGCGCCCAGCAGGAGCGAATCACTGCCCGCGACCGGCCAGGCATGCGTAGTGGCATATACGAGGCTTTTCCCGTCCGGCGTCCAGTCGGGATAGGCGGCTACCCGCTCCGCGACCGTCTTCGGCAGGCCGCCACGGATCGGCAGAACCGACAGTTGAAGAATCGTTGGATCATCCGCGGAGATGGTCTGTACGCACGCAACGAACTCGCCATCCGGCGAGATACGCAGCTCGCCGATTTCATCCAAGGTTCGCAGCAGCACCGGTCCGGGCGTAGCGCCGGCGTCAGATGCCTCATGGGTCTCGACCCGCCAGACCGTGGCGGTCAGGTTCTCGGTGTCCTTCCAATGCTCGCCGAGCTTCTCCGGCAGGCCTTCGCGGCGATGGTCACGGACGTAAAGCAGCAGGGCCGCTCCGGTACCTCCGGAGAGGTTCTTCAGCGTCTCGGGCTCGAACGCGTTCCAGTCGCCCGAGAAGGCAAGAAGCTCTTCGCGAAGACGATCCGAGAGCGAGATCAAGGCGTCGCGTTGCTCGGAGGTCAACACCGACGCTGCCTCTTCCCATGTTGCCACTGTGGTTTCGTGAACGGCGAGGAAGCGATGCGAATCAGGGATCCAGGCGACGAGCGTCACGTCTTCCGCCACGACG
>JAFGKA010000087.1 GCA_016928855.1 Phycisphaerae bacterium | reverse complement strand
GAAGATCCGGCATCTGCCGAAGACGCCCGGGGTCTACCTGTTCAAGGATCGGCGGGACCGCGTGCTGTACGTCGGCAAGGCCAAGGACCTGCGCAGCCGCGTCAGCAGCTATTTCCAGGACTCGGCGAATCTGCTCCAAAGCCGCGGGCCGGAGATTGCCCGGATGGCCGCCGAGGTCGTCGATATCGACTTCCTCGACTGCGACACCGAGGTCGACGCGCTCCTCCAGGAGAGCCGTCTGATCAAGGATATTCAGCCGCCGTACAACGAATGCCTCCGCGACGACAAGACGTTCCCGTATCTCGAGATTACCACGGGCGATGATTTTCCCGGCGTGTATGTGACCCGCTCGCCGCGGCTGACGGGCAACAAGCTGTACGGTCCGTTCACCAGCGCCGCAGGCCTGCGCGACGCGGTCAACGCGCTGCAGAAAGTGTTTCGGTTCCGCACGTGCGAACTTGAAATCTCCGACGAGGACGAGAGCCGCCGCCATTTCCGTCCGTGCCTGCTGTATGCGATCAAGCAGTGCACGGCCCCGTGCGCGGCGAACATCAGCAAGGACGCATATCGGCAGGACATCAAGCGGTTGCAGAAGTTCCTCGCGTCGAAACGCAGCATTGTCTTGCGCCAGATGCAAAAGGACATGGACGCGGCCGCCGCGGCGTTGCAGTTTGAAGAGGCCGCCCGCCTGCGCGACGAGATCAAGGCGATCCAGTCACTCTCGCTGTCCGGCGATCCGACGACCGATGTGCAGCCCGAGGTCTTCTACTTCGATCCACGTGTGGGGCTGGAGAAGCTCGCCGGGGTGCTCGGGCTCGAGAATCCGCCGCGGAGCATCGAGGGGATCGACATCGCCAACCTGCAGGGCGGCGAGTCGTGCGGGGCGTTGGTGTCGTTTATCGACGGCAAGCCGTTCAAGCCTCGCTATCGACGCTTCCGGATCAAAACGGTCGAGGGTATCGACGATTACGCGATGATTCGCGAGGTTGTCACCCGCCGCTACCAGCACGCGGCGGACGGCGACGAACTCTATCCGGATCTGATCCTCATCGACGGCGGCCTCGGCCAGCTTCACGCGGCGCTGGCTGCGTTTGCCGAGCTGGACATCCGGCCGCCGCTGGTCGTCTCGCTGGCGAAGCGGGAGGAGGAGCTGTACATCCAGGCCCGTGAGCGGCCGATCAAGCTCGCACGCAACAACGAGGCCCTCCGCGTCCTGCAGCAGGTCCGCGACGAGGCCCACCGCTTCGCCCAGCACTACCACCACATTCTGCGGCGAAAACGCACGTTCGAGGAGGACGTCGCCGCCGGCCGCCGCCCACCCCGGCGTCATCGTACCCAGAAACGAGGCAAGCGCCCGAAACCGTGACGGCCAGCCGAGCCGACAAGCGCGTGATAGCGGCGGCGTTTGCGAGGGTTGGCCATGCCGGACGCGCAGGGTGTGCCTGGCATGCCCGTGGTTGAATGATCCAGGGTGCACGGCTCCGCACGCACGGTTGGCCGTGCATGTTCCTTCATGCGCGGGGCCAATCGGGCGGCGAGGGGCAGAAAGCGGATAATCTGTATCCATTTTCCTGGCGTAGTACGGCTTGTACTGGCCCTGTCATGGGCATAATGCCGACTGAGTTGTGATGGAAAAACTAGGTCCGATTCTTCTTGCCTATCTCTGTTTTCCTGGTATACTTTATTATTAGTGTGGAAAAGACGCTTTTAAAGGCGGGCCAGAGGGGGAAACTCGCAGTTTCACTTTCCGGGTGTCACCGGTCTGGCGATCTTGACCGGCGATAGTCGGAATGTCCGTCGAGGCAAGTCTCTTTCGTCGTTGGCCACAGCAGGGGGCGGCGTCTTCTCGGCCTTCTCTGAGGGCGGTGTGCCTTCAGGCATTTGTTGGGCGGTCGGATTCGCAGGAGTTCGATCGTGTTGGAAAAACAAGAGTTTCGGGTAAGGGCACAAGGAGCGAGTGACATGTCTACACGCGAGATGACACGTGCGCGCCAATGGCATCGCGGGCTGACGGTGGGAATCTGTCTGTTCGCGGCAATTGGATTGACGGCTCCAACCTTTGGAGTGTCGGTCATCCCAGGCTCACAGGCGCCGAATGCGACTGTGATCATTGGGATGCCGTTCAATCAGGTGGAGTTCGAGGATCCGCTCACCGGGAATGAGATGGTGAAGAAGTACGGTATCCTCGAATGGCTGGACGCGGACTACACGGCAGGGAATCCGCCGGATTATGAGGACTGGTCTGTCAACGACCCGGCAAACATCGATGGCAACGTCAATGAAGTCTGGATGCGCCAGAACGGGCACAAGGCCTGGACGAGCACGACGGTCTCGAGTTACACCGTATCAATTCATCTGATCGGTGACAGCAATGACGGTCTGGCGGAAGTGTTTGTGGATGGTGTTTCCGTCGTGCAGCTCGATATGGGCACGGCTGGTTCGGCACAGACCGCGGTGGTGATCGTCGATAGTCTGGGCTACTCGGCGCACAACATTCAGGTGGATGATCTCGGCGTTGCGCCCAGCGGCATGGGGACTGATGTGGCTGTCCTCGGTGCCGCGGCCCTCGAGAAGAGGATCAAGTGGAATCAGCCGCCGGAGATGTTCGATCCCGGCAACGTCTATTACGGCTGGAACGAGTTTTCCGTTCACGAGAGTAACCAGATCGCCGCGGACGATTGGGCCTGCACGACGGAAGATCCAGTGACGGATGTTCACTGGTGGGGTTCGTACATCGGTTGGAAGCCGGGCACAGAGCCGCCGGAGACTCCCTCCAGCTTCGTGCTCACCATCTGGACGGACGTGCCCGCAGGGCCGGTGCCGTTCAGCCACCCGGGCCAGGCGATCTGGCAGATCGAGACCTCTAGTGTTACGTCGACGTTCGTCGGATGGGATTATGATCCGCGGACGCAGACGTATGAGGGCTGTTTCCGGTTCGACTTGGTGCTGCAGCCGCACGAGTACTTCTATCAGGAGCCCGGCGGACCGGCACCGAACATCTATTGGCTCAGTATTGCGGCCAAGTACCCGACCGCTGGTATTCCTCAGTATCCGTGGGGCTGGAAGACACGGCCGCGCGAAGCGAACTCATTGGCACCGGATGTCGCCGTTCGGATCTTCGATCCGACGGCGCCGCTGGTGGGCAGTGCGTACGTCAACGGATCGCCCATTCAGGATATGAACGTTCAGTGGGACTTGGCGTTCGAGCTGACGGCGCGGTCGGTGACGCAGGACATCAAGTACGAGCAGCCGCCTGAGATGCAGGGCGGCCCATGTTTCTACGGTTGGGATGAGCCATCCGTATACGAGTGGCAGAAAATTGTCGCTGACGACTGGCCGTGTAACGATGAACGGCCGATCAGTGACATCCATTGGTGGGGTTCGTACGTGGACTGGCAGAGCGAGGTACCGCCGCTAAACGCTCCGGACCAGTTCCATATCGCGATTTGGACGGATGTGCCGGCTGGCGTTACCGATCCATGGAGCCATCCGGGGCAGGTGATCTGGGAGATGGTCGTGCCGCGTTCTGTGTTGAACGAGCATTACGTCGGGTGTGACCAGTATCCTGGCCATCCGCTGGATGCGTGCTTCAGATACGACCTCATCCTTCCGCAGGACAAGTGGTTCTATCAGGATCCCGGCGAGCACATCTACTGGCTGAGCATTGCAGCGAGGTATTCGGTTCAGCCGCCAAGTCAGTTTGTGTGGGGCTGGAAGACGCGGCCGAAGATGTTCATGGACGACGCGGTTCGCATTTTCAACCCGACGGCGCCCGTCATCAACTCGATCTATGTCAACGGGCAGCCCATCGAGGACCCGCCCGGCGAATCGTGGGATACGGCATTCATGCTGACCACGGTGACGTACGGCGAGGTGTATGTGAAGTGGTCGCAGCGGCCGGTGTCGTACACGCCGGACGATGCGATCAACGGCTGGGATGAGTACTCGGTGTATGAGGGCGGTCATATTGTTGCGGATGACTGGTTCTGCAATACCGAGGATCCCGTGACCGACGTCCACTGGTGGGGCTCGTTCATCGGCTGGTATGAGCCCGGCGAGCCGCCGCTGAGTGAGTTACCAGAGGCGTTCCAGTTCACAATCTGGACGGATGTGCCCGCGGGCGAGGACAAGCCGTGGAGTCATCCCGGTGTAGTGATCTGGGAGCATGAATGCCGGAACTTCACGTGGGAGTTCGTCGGCTGGGATTTTGACCCGCGTGATCCAGCCGCGCCGCCGGAGGCCTGCTTCAAGTTCGAGCAGGATATTCCGGAGGACCAGTGGTTCTATCAGGAGCCGGGCGACAACATCTACTGGATCAGCATTGCAGCGAAGTACCCTGCTGGTACGGTCGTCCAGTATCCGTGGGGCTGGAAGTCGCGGCCTCGCGATCCCAATTCGTTGGCGCCGGACGACGCGGTTCGGATCTTCGATCCGACGGCGCCGATTCTTGGCGATCCGTTCCTTGCTGGCGAACCGATCTGGTGGCCAACGGAGCAGGAATCATGGGATATGGCGTTCGCGCTGACCACGAAAGAGTTGCCACCGCCGGAAGAGGGACCGTGGATCGAGTTCTCGCTGGACATCGGCTCCGACAAGGAGTTGAGCGATCCGCTCATGGACGGCGACGAGGCGTTCGATCCAGGCGATGTGTACTGGTGGCAAGGCGCGCCGGTCATCCCACCGGGGCGCGACGGGTTCAAGGATGATCTGTTCATCTTCGGGTTGGATCCGAATCCGAATCCTCCGGACGGCGCGGTTCCGCCGGCGACGCGCGTACCCGTGGGCTCGGGCAGTCCGCAGGACTACTACGAGTACTTCGACCTCGACGGGCACGATCAGGTTGATGAGAGCTTCATCCAACTGATTCCGGAAGGACCGGTGCCACATCCGATTGCGATGTTCCCGTCCATGTGCATTCATCCGCCGACGTATTTGCTGATTTCGATGGATGATGATCAGGCGCCGGGTTGGCCCGCGAATGATGTGCCGGTGATGGTACCGTCCCCAGCAAATCGGACGTATGGTTCGACGGCCGGGAAGGACGAGGTCAGCGGTGTGGTGGTCAACGTGGTGGCCGGACTCCCGCCGTATGCGGTCAACTTCACGTACCCGTATGCGGATGAGCTGACGGTGCACCAGAGCCTCGCGCCGAATCCGGATGCGGGCGATGAAGAGGATGACGATGTGGATTCGCTCGACATCGTCGAGTCGAAGACGTCGTGTCCGATCTGGTTGTTCACGGCGGACCATGAGGCCAACTGGAATCTGGATCCGGGCAGTATCTACCAGGCGATCGGACTCGGTATGCCGGTCAAGGTCATCGATCAGGCCATCCACCTCGGGCTCAGAGACGATCTGACCACACCGGGCATGTTTGAGGATGCCGATGTCGATGCGTTCGAGATGGTCTGGCTCGAGTCGCCGGATGGCTCGGGGCTCGCCCTCGCGATCCTCTTCAGCGTGGACGAGGATGACCCGATCACGGTTGGCGTGGATGAATCAGGCGGTCTGGATCCGAGGATGGTTTACTATTCGTTCCTGAACGGTGTGAGTCAGCCATTCCTCCAGAGGCCGCTGTATGACGACGTGGACGGCTTGACGGTTTGGACGGCGCAATTGGAGAACTGCTACGATCCGGTGCAGGACTCCGATGGCGACGGTGACGTCGATCTGAGCGACTTCGGTCAGTTCTCGGCCTGCTTCAATGGCCCGAACCGGCCATGGAGTCCGACGGCGCCGAACCCGCAGGCGTGCTCGTGCTTCGACCAGGACGATGACGGCGATGTCGATCTGACCGACTTCGGCGTGTTCTCGTCCTGTTTCAACGGCCCGAACCGGCCGCCGGCCCCCGGATGTCCGTAGTGGGCTGACCTGCTCAGATGTGTCTTGCACACTGAGCACTCGTCCGGTGTGAAGAAGGGGGGCATGGTCTGCGATGGCAGAGCGTGCCCCCCATTTGTTGCCGCAGGGTTGTGGCGAATTGGATATGTGGATGGCGTGTGGGGTGAGTGTCGGCGGTTTGCTCGCAGGTAGGGCGTCCGGCACGACGGACGGCGCGATCAGGTCGTACGGCTTGTCCATCGCATTTGCGAGGAACAGTCCATGGAGGGGATTGGGGCGGACGCGGCCTTTCCGCGCCGCGTTGTGTGATCACTTCTACCATTTCTGACGAAGGAGGACCAGTTCATGGGCCATAGCCTGAACCGAAGCAGTCGGATCCAACGCTGTCCAGGCCGAGCGATGCGTACGGCGTCATCCCCGTTGACGATCGTCATCGCGCTCGCTGTTGTTGCCGGCGTCATGGTGCCACAAGTGGCCGCGCAGTGCGGTGACTGGTCGGCGCTCGATACCGGGATCTATGACGGCTCGGTGAATGCCATGCTGGAATGGAACGGCAAGATCTATGTCGGCGGCAGTTTCACGAAGCTTGGCGAGACCGGTGCCGTGACTGCCAACCGGATCGCCGCGTGGGATCCGGCCACCGAGACGTGGTCGACGCTCGGTGTCGGCACGAACCACGACGTATATGCGCTCTGCGTCTGGCAGAATGCGCTGTATGTCGGCGGCTCGTTTACGCACGCCGGCGGGACGAGCGTGAACGGCATCGCCAAATGGAACGGCACGGCTTGGTCAGGGCTGAGCGGTGGCGTCGGCGGTTCGATTCCGCAGGTGAGAGCTCTGGCGGTCAAGGGATCGTTTCTCTATGTAGGCGGGTATTTCACCACCGCCGGTGGCGCGGCGGCCAAGGGCATCGCCCAGTGGACGGGGACGACTTGGTCGGAGGTCAGTGGTGGCGTAACAGGCATGACCTATCCGAACGTGTCAGCGATGGCTGTGGATCAGTACAACCGATTGTATATCGCGGGTTCGTTTACCCATGCGGGCGGCGTTCCGGCGTACGGCGTAGCGAGAATCCAAAGCATGGCGGCGGCATGGGTCGGTCTTGGCGCCGGTCTCGGCGTCCAGCAGGCGCTTTCGATCCTCTATGTGAACGAATACGAGATGTACGTCGGGGGGTACCTCGATTTCTGGGCCGGCTATCACTGCTATGGCATCGGGATGTGGGACGGTTTTGTTTGGTGGCCGCTCGAGCAAGGTGTCGGCGGAACGAGTCGCGCCGTGTCCTCGCTGGCGCTCTTCGACGAGGATGGCGATGGCTGGCGGAACGCCGATCTGATCGTTGGCGGTCCGTTCACGGAGGCGGGCGGCGTGCCGGCGAATCGCATCGCGCGCTGGAGTCGAACGGGCCAGGGTACGCCGTCCTGGTCGCCGATGTGCGAGTGGGGCATGGGCAGCAACAGCGTTTCTGCGCTGTGCGTCTTGAACGATGGCAGCTCGGATACGCTTTACGCGGGCGGCGGTTTCTATAGTGCGTGCGGCACCTGGGTGCTTAGGATTGCGAAACGCGGCCCGGGCGTTTCGGCGTTTATTCCTGTTATGCCGAACCCGCAGGTCGAGTACGTCGGCGATGATGCTACATTTGAGGTTACGGCCGAGGGCACGTCGCCGCTCGAGTATCAGTGGCGCAAGGACGGCGATCCACTCGTCGATGACACCCGAATTTCGGGATCCCAGACGGCCACGTTGGTTATCGATGGCGTTGTGCTCTCCGATGCGGGCGACTACGACGTGGTTGTGACCAATGGGTGCGGATCGGCCACCAGCAACGCGGCAATGCTGAGTGTGCTTGTCTTGGCGGACGGCGATGCGGACGGTGACGTGGACCTCGCGGACTTTGCCCGGTTTTCCGCGTGCTTTAATGGTCCCAACCGGGCGCCGGCGCCCGGCTGCGTGGGTGATGCCGACTACGACGAGGATGGTGATGTGGATCTGACGGACTTCGCGATGTTCTCGGCGTGCTTCAACGGCCCGAACCGGCCGCCGGCCGCGGGCTGTCCGTTGGCGACCTGAGCCGATCAGTTTCGATGAGCCCGTTGTCCCGCGGCGAGTGATGTGGAAGCGGGGCCGTGGCCTGCGCGTGTGGGCTGTGCTCGCCTTCGGATGCGGTGGCCGTTCGGTGTGGCGGGCTCGTTATTATCGGACCCGGCCCCGATTTCGTGGCTATGCGACGTCACGCCGAGGCTGGGCCTGGGGGGTCTGTGTTATAGAAAGGGCAAAGCGCAAGAGTTTGTGGGTGCCCACCTTACCAGCGTGCGCGGGGATGGCGTGTGCCGGAAGGCGTACGGGGCTGTGAAGGAGATACGCGTTCTTGCTTTGCCGCACCAGGAAGAGTAAAATGACGGCTGTCCGCCGGGTCGGTCCGAATGAACGGGCAAGCACTATACCCAGTCTTTCCCCCGGCCGGACGAGTCGTGCATTTCGTGGCAGTGTCAGCATCCGGGCTCTGATGTACGCGGAGAGCATGCGGATGGATTCAATGGCGATCACGGGGGATGGTCTTCCGGCGTGAGTTCATTACGGTTGGGGAGCTGCAGCGTCTAAGGAGCAATGACATGTCCAACAAGAAGCGTATCTTGGTAGTGGCGGTCCTCTGCCTCTTCAGCGGGACCGTCTTGGTCTATGGCCAGACCTACGCGCAGACGGGCGATTGTGATCCGCCGAATGTCAAGGTCTGCGGCAAGATCAGGATACCTAACAAGACCGGCGAGGATGCCAACGACCTGCACTTCTACATGTACCAGGCCGATCGCCCCAGCACCGTCGTGACCGGCGCCCAGGTGAGTTCGGATGGGTGCGCCCAGTCCGCTGTCACGCTGGGTACGGACGATGGCTCCGGAAGCCCTCCGCCCGGCTATCATGGCGCCCAGGTTGACCTGGAGGGGTGCGACATACCGGCCGGCGGGCAGGCCGTTGTGGAAGTCTGCCTGTGCATGAACGAACGGAACATCCTCAAGATCAAGGACGTGGAGTTTACCAGTGACGGCGACCCCCTGCCCGACCCGGACCCGCCGCCGGCCGGTGGCTGGCGGATCGCCCGGCCGTTCCTTGGTGGTGACGGTGGTGACCGCTCGCCGGGTGGCGGTGGTCGCGGTGCCCAGGAGGGCAACGGTGGTACGGGCTACTGGATCCACCGGGTATATATTGAGAATGATGACGTGCGGTGGATGGTGGTGGATGAACTCAAGCTGCTGGCTTCCATGACGCAGTATCCGTACGGCGCGACCGTCAACTGGGCGGCCGTTGCCCCGATTGTCGATCATAACGGTCAGCCGCCGGTCTGTATTCCTCCCGGTGGACGCTACTGCTATGAGTTTCACACCACGGGCTCGTACGTGGGTGGGCACGTCTATCTGAAGTACAGTATCCGGCCGGCTCTGCCCGGAGAGTGTGTTGGCGGACCGGCGCCGGAGGGCATCCTGGCCGAGGGTGACGATGACGACGGCATCGAGATGATCGGCGATCACCCCGTCGATGAGGAGATGACCGAGGTGCTCATCGGCGATGATTTCTGGGTGACGACGTCGCCGACCGAGGTGGAATTCGGCGGCTCGATTCCCTCGGTTCCCTCGGACTTCTTCGGCCCGGGGTCGGACCCGTTCACGGGCTCCGTGGCGCTCACCGGTCAGCCCCTCGATCCCGCCCACAGCCAGGCCGACACCATCGTCCGGCGGTTGGGCGAGGCGTATCTCCCGACGGTCGGCTCGGCCGATACCATCCCCGTCGAGTTGGCTGCCCTGAACCTGGTCAGCGTCGAGCCGATCCGGGTCAAGGTCGGCACAACGACGGTCGAGAGCTTCTTTGATGTTTTCGCCGGCTTTGAAACCACCGATAACGTCACACTGCCACCGACGCGTACCGGCGTGAGCGGTGCGGGCGGTTTGACCCCAGACATCGAGATCATGAAGCACTCCGTGGCGAATGCCGTGCCTCCCCTGATGGTGCTGCGCGGCCAAGCGAGCGATTCAGGCGGTGGACCGGGGATGTACGGGGTGGACTCCTTCTTCGACGTGTTCTTCCAGCCAACCGCGGGCGTGCCGGATTTCCCGGCCGAGAGTTTCTTTGACGTCGTCTACGAGATCACTCCACCCGATGGCATGGGGCGCTTCTCCATGCCGCCTTCACACGTGGTATTCGCGGAGAGCTTCTTCGATGTCTTCTTCGATGTCGACCTGGGAGACGGCCGGATCGAGCATCACCAGGGCCATGCTCAGATCGAGTCGTTGCAGCCGTTGCAGTTTGAGGTGGTCAGTCTCAACGAGCCATTCCCGGGCGAGAGCTACCTGGTTGTTTCCATCAGCCTCGTGGCGTTCGGGCCGGTTGACCCGGCGATGCCGCTGTTCCGGATTACCACCGACGGTGAGACCATCGTTCCGGTGGAGAGCTTCTTTGACGTATTCATGACACTAGAACCGGGTTCCCCGAACACAGGCACGATGACGATCACGCGGGGGTCGCTGGACGGTGGCACCTTTGAGACGATGATCGATGTCCAGCCGCGGATCACGTTTGTGGAAGTCGGCGGCGGGCTGGAACTGGTGTTGCCTGACGTGACATCCTATGCCATTGAGCAGGTGTTGCCGCACGGCTGGAGCTACATCCCGCCGGCGTACCCGCCTGAAGGGGCTGGACCGAACTTCTTCGCGTCGTCGGCCGCCCCGATGCAGTGGGTCGCTCCGGACGGAACGCGGCACTCGGTGAACCCGGCACTCGGTGCATCTCTTCCGGTTGATTTTGATGCGGACGGCGACGTGGACCTGGCGGATTTCGCGCAGTTCGCCGGCTGTTTCAATGGCCCGAATCGGCCGCCGGCTGCCGGCTGTGCCGCCGATGCCGACTTCGACGGCGACATCGATGTGGATCTGGCCGACTTCGCCGTGTTCTCCGCGTGCTTCAACGGCCCGAACCGGCCGCCGGCCGCGGGTTGTCCGTAGCGCTTTGACCTGGCCGTTGGCGTGAGCAGCACGCCGGGCTTGGCTTGGACGTAAATGAGGGTGCACGGTCTGCAACAGCGGGCCGTGCACCCTTTCCTCTGCGCGGGACGCCGTGGGATTCCCGCGCGCGGTGTCTCGGTGACGTCGTGGATGGATTGGGCGTAGAACGGTCGAGGCTGGTGCGTCGTCCAGCGCCGACGGGGCTCTTGGCTTCTGTTGGCCACATTAGCGGAACGTGGTATATCCTGGAAGGGCCTGTTGCCACAACGTGCTTAATCGACGGCACTTACGGCGATGGCGATCTCCTCTTCCGGCCGCGCCCGTGCTCGTTAACGCGCCATGCTTTCGCTTCGATCGACCGTGATCAGGGCTGGCCGCGTCTTCCCTGTGGGATCGGGCCGGCTGGGACAAGACGCGGTCAGTTGGGGGGTAGGCGCGGAAGCGTGCCATGGTGTACAATGACGACACTTCACTTCGGGAGCTTCACCGCGCGTGCGCACTGACGGCATCGTGCCGGCGGTCGCACCAAGGTGGGCGTCCGGGGCACATCAGGACAAGGAGGAAGGGGATGTCTTCGCACAGAACATGGGGCATGGCGTGTTTACTGGTCATTGCGTTGGCGGGCATGGCGGATGCAGCGGTGATTTACGTGTCCGCGGCTTCCGGCAACGACGCGAACGACGGCTTGTCATGGGCGACGGCCAAGGCGAGCGTGGCGGCCGGTCTGAGTGCGTCCGTTTCCGGTGATCAGGTCTGGGTCGCCGCCGGCACGTACGTGGAAAACATCACGCTCAAGGGCGGTGTAGGCCTCTTTGGCGGGTTCGTCGGCAACGAAGACCCGGCCACATTCGATCTGGCCGACCGGGACTTCGCAGCCAACGAGACGATCCTCGACGGCAACGCGAACGGCAGTGTCGTAATCGCGCCGCAAGGGGCAACCGAAACCACCCGGATCGACGGCTTCACGATTCGCAATGGCAGCGCTTCGTACGGCGGCGGGATCTACTGTTTCTATTCCTCCCCGACGATTGCCAACAACACGGTCACGGCGAACACGGTATCTTCGTCCGGCGGTGGGATCTACTGCGAGCAATCCTCGCCGGCGATCGCCGACAACACGGTTACGGGAAACACGGCATCTGTCTCCGGCGGTGGCATTTGCTGCACCTTTTCCTCGGCGACGATTACCAACAACACGATCACGGAAAATGACGCTTCAACCGGCGGCGGGATCTACTGCAACTTCGGTTCGTCCCCGACGGTCGCCGGCAACACGATCACAGGAAACACGGCATCTTCCTCCGGCGGCGGCATCTGCTGCTACTCTCCCTCTGCGACGATCACCAACAACGCGATCACGGGCAACACAGCATCGTCCTCCGGTGGCGGGATCTACTGTGGCAATTCCTCTGCGACGATCACCAGCAACACGATCACGGCAAACACGGCGACCTACGGCGACGGCGGCGGGATCTACTGCTACTCTTCCTCTGCGACGATTGCCAACAACACGATCACGGGAAACATCGCCTCCTCCGGCGGCGGGATCTACTGCGACGACTATTCCTCCCCGACGATCGCCAACAACACGATCACGGGCAACACCGCCTCTGGCTACGGTGGCGGGATCTACTGCTTCTACTATTCCAATCCGATGATCGCCAACAACACGATCACGGGAAATGGCGCTTCCGACGGCGGCGGGATCTCTTGCGGGACCTATTCCTCTCCGACGATCGTCAACAACACGATCATGGGAAACACGGCATCTTCCTCCGGCGGCGGGATCTGCTGTGGGGATTCTTCTCCGACGGTTGCCAACACGATCATCGCATTCAATTCGTCGGGCATCTACAATCTGGGATCGGGCGCGCCCATCCTGCACCACAATTGCACATTCGGCAACGCCGAGTACAACTACTCGGGAATCACCGACCCGACGGGGACAGACGGCAATATTTCAGCCGACCCGAGGCTGGCCAGCGTGGCTTATGGCAACGTGCACATCCAGCCGGATTCGCCCTGTGTGGACGCCGGGGACAATGCCTACGCCTTCGGCAACTACGACGTGGAT
>JAFGKA010000086.1 GCA_016928855.1 Phycisphaerae bacterium | reverse complement strand
AGCACCTGCTTGAGCCCGCTGCGCCCGTGGGTGGCAATGACGATCAGATCCGCCTTCTGCTCGCGGGCGTAATTGATGATCTCCACAAACGGCCGGCCCAGCATGACCTTGGCCGCAAAACCGGCGCCGCAGTCGGCGAGGTGTGTGGCGGCGAACTCGCGCATCTGCTGTTCGGCGCTTTCCATCACCTCCTGCGGGGTGGGGCCGACGGGCAGGCCTTCACCCTCCATCGCCGTCCAGCACTGGTACGCCTCGTCCACGATGTGCAGGCAGTGCAATTCGGCCTTGTACTCCTGCGCGAAGGATTTGGCGTACGGCAATGCGTAGAGCGAATGCTCCGAGAAGTCCGTTGGAAACAGGATCTTACGAATGTTGATCATGACGCGACCTCACTGCACACCTCCAACGACGGACCCAGGTACACGTCGGCTTCCGCAATTCCATTATAGCCGTAATCGGTGGCTCAGTGCGAGTCCATTGACGACTCGGTGCGGCTTCCTATCATCGGGGCAGATGCTCGAAGAACCGACCTGGCCTCCGACGGAAGCGACCGACCCCATGGAATCGACCAGCCCTCCATCCCGCCATCCGCCCCAACGACGCCTGCCGCCGTGGCTCCGCAAGACGCTGCCGGCCGGCGGCGAGCTTCGGCGAACGGCGGACATTGTGGCCCGCAGCGGCGTAGCGACCGTCTGTCAGGAGGCGCATTGTCCGAATCAGGGCGAATGCTGGTCCCGACGGACCGCCACATTCATGATTCTGGGCGATCTGTGTACGCGGCGATGCCGCTTCTGCGCGGTCGCCACGGCCCGTCCCAAGGCCCCGGACGCCAACGAGCCGGAGAAGCTGGCCGAGGCCTGTGCGGCGTTGGGGTTGCGGCACGTCGTCATCACGGCGGTGGCCCGCGACGACCTCCCGGACGAGGGTGCCGGCCACTTCGCCCGCTGCGTCGAGACGCTGCGGCGGCATTGTCCAACGGCGACAATCGAGGTGCTGCCGGCGGATTTCCATGCCCGGCGCGAGTGCATTGAGACCCTGTGTCAGGCCCGGCCGGACGTCTACAACCACAACATCGAGACGGTCGAGCGCCTGACGCCCATCGTCCGCCCGCAGGCGAAGTACCACCGCTCGCTCGAGGTGCCGCGGATCGTCAAGAGCCTCGTGCCTGACATGACGACCAAGAGCGGCCTGATGATCGGCCTTGGCGAGACGCACGACGAAATTCTGGCCACATTGACCGACCTGCGCGGCGCGGGCTGCGACATGCTGACGATTGGCCAGTATCTTCAGCCCTCGCCGGCGCACGCGCCCGTCGCGCGGTACTACGAACCGGCCGAGTTTGATGCGCTGGGCGCGACCGCGCGGGAGCTGGGATTTGCCCAGGTCGCCGCCGGCCCATTCGTCCGAAGCAGCTATCACGCCGCCGAAGACTTTGACGCCCTCGCCACATCCGGGTAGACAGGGTCTCGCGCAGCGAAGGTACGTAGCGGCTCGGCCGGTCAGAACAAAGGGTGGCATGGGTCCCGACGTGCGTCGGGAGAGGGTTTGCCCGTGAGCCTTGTGGGTCGGGTCAACAGATCCGACGGCTTGCTGTGTCGGCTTTGTTGTACATGCAGCGGTGGCACACTACCAGGACGGCCGGCGAGACGCCGGCCGCTACAGGGCGCCGACGATCGGGAGCCGTGCGTCTTCCGAAATCCATCGCACGCAGAAGCGTGGCACACGAGCTGCCCGGCTCGCGCATCAGGAGGTAGCCTCGCACGTGACAGTCGCCGAAAAGCTTCGCGGCAGATTCGTTGTCTTCGATGGCCCGGACGGCTGCGGCAAGGGTACGCAGCTCGTGCGGCTTCGGAAACACCTCGAAGCCGCCGGGCTCGACGTCGTCGGCGCGATTGACCCGGGCGGCACAACGATTGGCGACCGCATCCGCGCGATCCTGCTGAACTACGACCTGTCCACAATGGACGTCCGCTGCGAAACGCTGCTGTTCATGGCCAGCCGCGCCCAGCTCGTCGGCGAAGTCGTCGAGCCCGCCCTCCGCGCGGGTCAGACGGTGCTGTGCGACCGGTTCGTCTCGGCCACGTGCGCCTACCAGGGCGCCGCTGGGGCCGACCCGAAACGCATCATCGAGATTGCGCACCACGCCGTCGGCTGGACGTGGCCGGACCTGACCGTCGTGATCGACGTGCCGGCCGAGGAAGGTCTCGAACGCGCCGGCCAACGGGCCAAGGCCAGCGGCGGGCCTGATGCGATGGAGACGCGCCCGCTGACGTTTCACAGGGCAGTGCGGGAGAACTTCCTCGCCCTGCCCGGACTGTATCCCAAGCCCGTGCTCATCGTGGACGGACGGGGCACCATCGACGCGGTCCACCAGCGTATCACGGAGGCGATCAGCGGTGCCGATTTTTGACGTTCAGCACCAGCAGCGGGCTCAAAGCATCCTCCTGCGGGCATTCGCCGGCGAGCGGTTGCCGCACGCGTACATCTTTCACGGCCCGCCCGGCGTGGGTAAACGCATGCTGGCCGACCGGCTGGCGATGCTGCTGCTCTGCCCGAATCGCCGCGCCGTGGCGCCGCCGCCGGCCGAGGCGGACGCCTGGGCGGACGTGCCGTGCGTCGATGCGTGCGGGGAGTGTGACGACTGCCACATGCTCGCGGCCGGCACGCATCCGGACCTGCACGTGATCGATCGCAGCTTACGCAACTTCCACCCGGACCCAGCCGTCCGGGCGCGCAAGGGGGTCGATCTCGGCATCGACGTCATTCGTCATTTTCTCATCGCCGCCGCCGGCAAACGCCCGATGCGAGACCGAGCCAAGATCTTCGTCGTGGAAGAGGCCGACCGGATGACCAACGAGGCGCAGAACGCGATGCTCAAGACGCTGGAGGAGCCGCCGCCGACCACGTTCGTCATCCTGCTCGCGACGTCGCTGGACCGCCTGCTGCCAACGACACGTTCGCGCTGCCAGCCGGTCCCGCTCGCGGCGCTGCCCATCGCGTTCACCGAGCAGAAGCTTTGTGAACTCCGGCCGGATGTACCGGCGGAGAATCTGGCGTATCTGGCCCGGCTCGCGGCAGGTCGGCTCGGTGCAGCGCTGCAATACGCCGATGACGGCTTGTGTGAACGGAAGCGTTCGCTCGGCGAGGGCCTGGCGGCGCTGGGGCCGGACACCATCGGCGGGTTCGTCAAGACCGTCAGCGAACAGGTCGAGCAGTATGCCAAAGAGCTGGCCAAACGCCAGGAGACCCGGATCTCGGATACGGAGGCGAACCGCGTAGCCTTGCGGGCGCTGCTGGCCGCCATTGCCGCGTTCTTCGCCGACGCGCTGCGCAAGGCATCGGGCACGGACATCCTGCCGATCAACCTCGACCAGCCGCACGTCATCGACGTATTGATCCGACGGCACAGTCCGCGCGGACTGACGCAGGCCATCCGCGAGGTCGTCACGGCGGAATCGAACATCGATCGCAACGCCAACGTGCAGTTGGTGTTGGAATCCCTGGCCACGCGCCTGACCCACGGCTGACGGGGACGTTACTCATGATTGCCGAATGCGATGCGGCCTTCGACGTGGCGCGAGACCATTCCCGTGAAACCAGGCGGCAATCATGAGTGATGTCCCCCTCTCTCGCCGGCCGCAGTTGCATCGCACCCGGGTTCGCCCTAGATTGGTTTCTCGCGCATCCGTGGACGGCAGCCCGTGACGACCCGCGGCCGCATGCGCGTCTGGAAAAGAGGAATCGAACGATGCCCAACTATGCTCTGATGACTTCGGTCGGGAAGGACCGGCCCGGCATTGTCGCCGCGATCTCCGGCGTGCTGCTGGACGCCGACTGCAATATCGAAGATTCGCAGATGTCCCGGCTTGGCCCGGACTTCGCGTGCATGCTGATGCTGGCACTGCCCGAAGGGATGACCGGTGATCAGCTCGCTCAGAAACTCGAGCCCGTGCGCGCCGAGTTCGGATTATGGATTCGGCTGGCGGACGTACCGCCGGAGATGGTCAAGTATGAAACGTACGGCCAGCCGGTCTACCTGATCCATGTCTACGGCGCTGACCGCAAGGGCATTGTTCATAAGATTTCCACGCACCTTGCGAGCCAGAGCGTCAACGTCACCAACCTGCACACGGAAGTCATTCCACACGAGAAACCGCTCTACGTCATGCTGATCGAGGTGGAGGTTCCGCCGTTCGTCGACACCGGCAAGCTGCAGGACGATCTCAAGAAGATCGGCAGCGAGATCGGCGT
>JAFGKA010000606.1 GCA_016928855.1 Phycisphaerae bacterium | reverse complement strand
GAGGTGTCCGAGTGGCTTAAGGAGCAGCCTTGGAAAGGCTGTGTACGGCTTGTCTGTACCGGGGGTTCGAATCCCCCCCTCTCCGTTGATAAAAAGGCCGCCCATCGGGCGGCCTTTTTATCAACGGAGTCCCGACGCAAGTCGGGACGGTCTACTGCTCTCCTGTTCTACTTTCATCTCGTTCGTCGGTCGCCAGCCCGTTAACAGAGTCCCGAGGCAAGTCGGGACGGTCTCCTGCTCAACTGCTCTCCTGCTCCTCTTCCTTCTGGATTCCTGCCCAGCGGCGGACGTTCTTCGGGTTTTTTCACGGCTGGGCGCGACGCCAAGCCGGATGCTGCCGCGAACTCGTGATTTTTCCCTGCATAAACCGCTCACGGCGAATCGTCTATGATGGCAGACCGCGGCCGCGGCTGCTTTGGAGTGACGTGCGTTGAGTGAATCCGTCGGATCGACCGCCAGGGCGTGGATGGCCTTCTACGCCGAGCATCGCCGAGCGATGGCCAGCTATGCGCTGTCGCTGACCGGCCAGGTCCAGGACGCCGAGGACCTGGTGCAGGAAACGCTCGTTCGGATGGTCCAGTTGGATCAGCCCGTGCATCACGCGAAGGCCTTCGTGTTCAAGAGCATGCGCCATCTGGCGATCGATCGTCGGCGGGCCGCGGGCCGCAGGCCGACGATGGGGACCTTGGACGGGATTGACGCGACGTTCATTGACACGGACCTGGACGATCTCGTCCGTCGGGAGACAGCCCGGAGCGTTCAGCGGGCGATGGAGGCGCTGTCGCCGGGCCAAGCCGAGGTGGTGCTGTTGCGGGTGTATGCGGGTCTGTCGTTTCGCGAGATCGCTGCTGTTCTGGATCGGCCGATGGGGACCGTCACGAGCGAGTATGCCCGCAGCCTGCAACGTCTTCAGAAGATACTCGAAAAAGGGACAAGCCATGTGTGATGAACAATTCGAAGATCAACTGAGGTCGGTGCCTACGCGTACGTTCAGCGCCGAAGCCGACGAGCGGATCCTGGCGGCGATTCGCGAAGCGGGTGCGGATCGATCGCGACGGTCCTGGTGGCGCAAGGGCGTTCCGCTCTGGCAGGCGGCGGCGGCGTGTCTGATCGCGTCGCTGGTGACCTGGGTGGTGATGGGCGTACGGCCGGGGCCGGCTCGAGACGTTCCGGCGCCGACGGCCGACGGGGCGGCGTTGGCGGACGGTTCATCGGGAAGGCGCCCGCCGTACTACACGGATATTTCGACGTGGACGTTCCCGGGCGCGGTGGATGCGGCGACCCGGGATCGATAAGGAGCCTGTTATGTTGCGGATCGTGGCTTTGTTTGTGCTGGGAATGGGTATGACGACGGCGCTGACCGAGGGCGACGACGCTGAGCCGGTCAAGCGCGCGGCCGAGAAGGCCATCCTGACCAAGATCCAGTTCGTTCAACTCGACTCGGCCAGCGGCCTGTTGTCGTTTCCGCCGGATGTGCCACGCACCGACGGCGTGAGTTATGGTGAGGCGGTCGCGGCGGTCAACGATCCGCTGGTCGTGCTGGTCGATCCCGCGAGCCATCCGGCGGGCTTGGGCGTTCTGCTCGTCGACCCCGACAAGCCGTTGACGCTGGGCGCTGCGGCGATCACTTTCACGAAAGTGGAGGAGGGCAGCTCGGCCTCCGGTCTTGTGACCGCGACGGTTTCGAATGCGTCAAAGGACCAGCCGGGTGGCGCAACGCGGCTGCTCTTTCGTCAAGGCGAGCCGGTCGATCTGTTCGTGGGGCAGGAGCGACCCAATCCGATCCAGAGCGCGGACGGTTCGGTCAATGCCGCTACCGCTGAACCGCTTCCCTCGGGCGTCGAGATACGCGTGTTGGCCGACAAGGCCGACGGCGAGGCGGTCTCCTTCGCGAGCCTCCATATCCGGCGAACGTATTCACAGGTTCGGATGCGGGTCGCGCCGGTCCCGTTCGAAAGCGCCCTCGGGGTAACGACCGCATTCGAGACAACGCTGTCCCTGGTCCTGCCCGCAAACCGGGTTGCCGTCTTCAAGCTGCCCGGCCCAGCGGACGATCGCCCGGTTCTTGCCATCCTGTCGGCCATGCTGGTCGAGTAAGACCGGCGGCGGTATCGCTAGGCCGTGTCAGTTATCGAGCGACGTCGTCCAACCGGCTGGCATCGCCATCTCCATCAGCCAGACGCGTTCCTGGCCGACGTTCTGATTCCAGTTCGTCGCCCAGACGATTCGCATGCCGTCAGTCGTGATGGTAGCCTGAGTTTCTTCCCAGTAGGCGCCACGTGTGCCGTGCACCTTGGCGAGGTAGAAGACCCGTGGGTTGGCCCGATCCAGCCGGACGAGCGTGATCGTGCGGTCGAGCCAGTTGGTTTCGGGCTCGTTTGGTTCGGAGTAGGTCGAGACCACACACCAGCCCGGATGGTTGCAGGAGATGTGCACGCCGCTGTGCAGGCCGTAGGCCGAGCCGGCATCGTAGTACAGACGCACCAGCGGCGTGCGGTTCGTGCCGGCGTAGCTGCCGCCGGTTTCGAGGATCGGCTGCGTGCTCGTCTCCAGTGGGAGCAGGTCGATGTAATCCGTGCGGACGTTCTGCATGACGATCACTTCGTTGCCGTCGCTGTCGAACCCGACGTCGGAATGCGCGGTTCCGTAGTCCATGCGATGAAACTGACTCAGCGTACGGTCGGCCAGGGTCAGTCCGGTGAGGTTTCCGCCGTTGTCCCAGTCGCCGCCGATCAGTACCCACGTACCGTTGGACGACATCCCCACCCAGTCGATGCGCGACTCGCTGGCTGCGAGGGCGCGGACACCGAGGACCTGGTCCTGTTGCCGGTCCCAGGTGAACACGTAACGGGCGCGGTAGTCTTCATTCGTGCCTTGCAGCAGCAACGCCCAATAGCGCATGTCGGCGGATGCTTCGCCTTCCTCGAACGTCGTGACGCGGTAGAGGTCAGGGTTGGCCGACAGGATCGGCGCGATCGTGGCGTCCTGCGTGAAGTTCTTCACGGTCGTGCTCTGGCCGCTCTGGACGTCAACGGTGACAATTGTCAGATCCTGCAGGCCCCAGATCCGGTTGACGTCGGTCGGATCCCACCGCGGCTCCGCGACGTCCAGCGTGCCGACCGCGTTGGCTGCCTGATCATACGGCACGGACGGCGTCCGGTAGACCAGCCACTGGCCCTGCGCGATGAGCTGCAGGAGGACCATCGACCGATCATGATTGAACGGGTCGAAGCGCGAATATTCGTGTCGCAGGCCTTCGGTCTGCACGACGCGTGTCTGTGTCGTCTGGAAGGTGGCATCGGTCACAGCCTGACCGACCGCCGGCACGGCCACCGATGCAAGCGGGTACGTCGGGTTCTCGCCCGAGAGCGGGTCCGGCACTTTGATCCATGGCAGGCCGCTGGTCCCCGGCCCGTTCGTTCCTCCCGGCCCGGACGGTTCGTTATTGTTTGTGGCGTCGCATGCGTCACCAACGCCGTCGGCATCGCTGTCGGCCTGATCGGCGTTCGACGTCGAAGGGCAGTTGTCCGTGCCATCCGCGATGCCGTCCGCGTCGCTGTCCGTTACCGGCGGAGCCGGAGTGCAACTGACGACCAGAAACATCGCTGCCAGGCAAACGACGCCTACGTGCAATGCTGTCTTCATCACAGCCTCCCGTGTTGGCTCTGTTCGCGATCGGTCGGAGGATAGGCCTGTGCCTTCTCTAGTTTTGACACCATTCCGGCTCAATCGACTCGCCGGGTTCGCCGTCCCGTGCCTTGGTTGTGCGTCCGACCGAGCCGACGATAGTGTTCGGGGCGCCGGCGCCGTCGGCGCCCTGTGTCTCGGTCAGCTCACCGCCCGTGCCCGGCTCGCCGCCACCCGGTACGCCTTGGCCGCCGTCGCCGCCACAACTGGCGACGTTGCTCATCACGATCCCTTCACCACCGCTGCCCGGTGTTACGCCGTCGCCGCCATCACCGCCGCGGGCATCGCCTTTGCCGCCGTTACCGCCATCCCCGCCGCGGCCTCGGTCTTCGCAATCTCGCGGCCACCCACTGCCGCCGAAGCCGCCCGATGCGACTGCTCGTCCACCGGGACCGCCTATATGGTTGGCGAAGAATTCGCCGGCACCGCCGTTGCCGCCGATCGCTTCGGCGCTACCGCCCGTGCCGCCGTTTGGTGTTGAGCTGTCGCCCATCATGCCGGGGGCGACCAGTATCTCAGCCATACCACCTGTCCCGCCGAACGCACCTTGGTAGACAACGGGCCACGCAACGCAGGCAATGCCTTCAAATTGTCGTTGCTTGACGTCACCGCCGCTGCCGGCGGTGGCGCTCCAGCTTTCGCCATCGCGTTCGGTGTACGTGCAGGCGATCAGTTGGATGCTGCCGCCCGCGCCGCCGGCCACCCAGCCGTGGCCACCATTGGCGGCAATGCGTGTCTTGTAGACGGTACCGACAATTGCGCCGCCCTCCTGGGCAATTGTAGCGCTGCCCTCGGATGCGGTGGTGATCGAGATGCCCGAACAGTTGGCGTATTCGTCGGCGATGGCGATGAAGCCGGCGTTGCCGCCGAAACCGCCGGTGGCCAGGCCGTACGCCATCAGGTCGAGCGACATCTCCGTCGTATTGAGGCCGGGCCAATCGTAATTGGCGGCCTGGACGTAGAGGAAGCCGGAATCGCCACCGCGGTTCGTGAACTGCGACGGGGTCGAGTTGGCAGTGTCGGCTGCTGCGTCGCCGCCGTTGCCGCCACTGCCTACGTGAATGGCGCCGCGCACCGTCAGGGTGCCACTTGCACACAGGACGACATGGCCGCCGTTTCCGCCGGCGCCGCCGCGTATGCCGCTGGTGCCGTCGGTGCCGTCGCCGGCCCAAATGGCGCTCGTGATCGGGATGCGGATATTGCCGTGGCTGATCAGTTGGACGGTGCCGCCGTGGTAGCCGTCGGCGCCGTCGCCGTTGGCGGCGATGCCGGCGCGGGCGATTGCCGCTGCCGGTGTCGTGGCGGTCGCGAACGCGCCGTCACCAGCCTGGACAGTGCCGGCGATGTCGATGTCGCCCTGAGCGATGATCGTAATGCTCGCGCCGGTGCCGGTGGCCGTGGCGGCCGTCAGCAGGCCGTCGATGGTAACATTGCCGCTGGCGTTGATGACCACATTGGATGTCACTGTTGTGGTCTGGCCCGACGGCACGTTCAGGTTCACGACGTCGAGCGAGCCGCCCACGGTCGTCGGCGCGGTCCCGCCCGTGCCGTCTTGCGTTCCGCCGTTGCCGCCACCATCGCCCGGCGCTGGTCCGCACGGCCCGCTCTGGCCCATGATAGTGAGGGATGCGAGCAGCAAAGCCCAGTGCACATATGTTCTGATGCTGTGTTTCATGATGAGACCCTTCTGAGCCTCGGGAATAGATGCGACCGCAGATGCAGTGCCCGCCGCTTTGTGGTGCCACGAACCTGCCTGCGTAATGGACTCATTGTACCGATGGGGGCACGGAGCGGTCAATGGCCGCGCGTTCTTGCGCTGGCAAGCGTTACGGGGCACAGGCCGGCGGGCGGTTCGGGCCGTTGAAGCAGGCCGCGAACATACCGAAGTCGGTCAGGTCCACATCGTTGTCACCGTCCAGGTCTGCGATATCGCAGGTGCCGGGGTAGACTGGTGTGCGATTAGGGCCGTTGAAGCAGGCTGAGAACACGTTGAAGTCAGCCAGGTCCACGTCCCCGTCCGCATCCAGATCGGGCCGGATCACGGACACCTCCAGGTAACGCCAATCCGTGGTGGACACTCCTTCGTTGTCTGTCGCCGTGCAGGAAACGAGATACGCCCCCGACGCGTTGTACCAGTGCGACGGCGACGCGATCGACGAAGTGTCACCGTCGCCGAAGTCCCACAGGTGGGCCTGGATGCTCCCGTCCGCGTCCTGCGCCAGTGACGTGAAGTCCACCGTGAGGCCGCGATTCTCGTGTTCAAACGAGGCATCAGGGGCCTTGTTGTTATTCCGCAGGTTGTCGAGGCAGTTCATCAGGCTGTACACGTCGCTTGCCATGCGATGCTCGACGCGCGTCATCACTGCGACGGTAGGCGTTCCATGGGTTCGCCAATGCGGCAGCAGCACGTTGTCCACCGCGTCAAACAGGCGGGCTTCGGCGGGCAGCGTGCTGGCCTGGATCGTCGCCTCGTTGCCTTTGAGGTAAAGTGATCGTGCCCGGTCATACATGTCGCCGTTGGCGAGGCAGGCGGGGATCGTGGCTACCGCCACCCATGTCGGCACGGCGATTCCAAAGTTCGTCTGTCCCAGGATGACCCACAGGGTGGCCAACGCGGGATCCTCGCCCGGTGCGACCCCGTGGGCGACGATGGCCGAGCGGGTGGTGCTTCGGGAAAGGGTTGCCAGCGGGCGTCCGGGGCCGTAGCGGAAGTACTCAAAGGCGCCGGCGCCCTGGGCCGTGGTCCGTGCGGAGAGCACGCCAGCCTGGATCAGCCCCAAGACGTTGTGACTTCCCGATTCGTATCGGCCGCCCGTGATGCTCGTATCGTCCGTACCATCCACATGCTGATGGAACTCGTTGGCTCGAACGACTACGCCGAGGAGGCCCTGAGCGGCCCTGTTCAGGTTCATCGTGTCGTAGTAGATCCACCATTCGCTGGCGCTCAACTCGAACAGAGCGGCATGCCCCGACGCGTCGATGAAGGGAAAGGCGCCTCTGCCCATGGCGCTGTATTGCTCGGTCTGTGACTGGATATAGGTGTAGATTTCACCGATGCTGGCCTTGTTGCGCAGAATGTAGGTCTGAATCCCGGAGTTTGCGTTCGGAAGATCGGAGGGGTTGATGAGGGCATTCCCCGAGGCCACACCCATCTCATTAAGGCCCATGAGGACACTGCCACCCTCCGTTCTTATGCCAATGTAATCGTACGGAGAGCCGGCGCTATGCGCGAGCAGTTGCCGGCCTTCGTCGGTATCACGAATCTTGGCCATCACGGGTCGTCCGTCCTCGGTGACGCTGCCGTCAGCCGTGAAGACCGTGCACGCATGGGAGGGCGTCACGCCGAGGGTCGAGACCAGCGCCAGACCCGCTGTCAGGAACGCCCCCGTCGTGCAGCCGCGCTGGCCGCCTTTTCGGGAAAGAATGCCCACCGCGATCTCCTCTGTACCAGAATGCCTCTGTGTCCGGGCGAAGTCACAGCGTGACTCGGGCGTATGCTGCATCCCGCCGGAAGACTGCCCCCCGTGCACGCCACCGGGCCGGTTCACTCCGCGCAGGCCGGCGGGCGGTTCGGGCCGTTGAAGCAGGCCGCGAACATACCAAAGTCAGTCAGATCTACGTCACTGTCGTCATCGAGGTCCGCGACGGTGCAACTCTCAGGGTAGACCGGCGGGCGGTTCGGACCGTTGAAGCAGGCCGAGAACACACCGAAGTCAGTCAGATCCACGTCGCCGTCGCCGTCGAAGTCCGCGGGGACCGTTGTATCGGGCAGCAGAAACTCCATCGCCTGCGCCATGAGGTTCGCCCGCGTCGAGGCCGACGTGATCGTCTCAAACGGCAGGCCCAGCATGACGACCCGATAGGTGCCAGTATCATACTGGATGCCGGCGCTATCGCCGGTGCCGCCGAAGTAGTTCAGGATGGTCGTCGCGCCCGGTTGCGGGCCGATGCGATCAGGATACTCCACATCGTACGGGGCTTCGTTGGCCGGCGCGAAGCTGAACGCCGCGAGCCCGGCCAGGATGCCACCGGCACCGATAGCCGTGTAACTGGCACCGTCGTCGCCGATGTACGCGCCGCCAAGCGTATTTCGGAAGAAGCTCTGGCCGTTATTGGAATAGTCGAGATCCCAGCCGATTTCCGCGCCGCTGACGAACAGGCCGCCTCCGCCATTCAGGTAGGTC
>JAFGKA010000605.1 GCA_016928855.1 Phycisphaerae bacterium | reverse complement strand
GCCAGACGGGTGCGATCGATGTTCGACGCCATCGCGCCGACGTACGAGCTGGTCAACCGGCTCGCGTCCGTGGGCCTCGACGCCGGATGGCGGCGGTCGATGGTCCGCCTGGCAGGCATCCGGCCAGACGATCGTCAGCTCGATGTCGCCTGCGGCACCGGCGATGTTTGTCGCACCTTCGCGGCAGCCCGACCGGCGCCGGCTCGCATCGTCGGAGGCGATTTCGCCGGTCGGATGCTCGAAGAGGCCCGTACCCGCAACAACGACCGCATCGTCTGGTGCCAGGCGGACGCATTGGCCCTGCCCTTTGCGGACCAGAGCTTCACGCTGGTTACCTGCGCGTTCGGCGTGCGCAACTTTCAATCGCTCGAGACCGGCCTGCGGGAGATGTGGCGAGTGCTCCAGCCCGGCGGCCGGGCTATCATCCTGGAATTCGGTCTTCCCTCGACGCCCATGATGCGCCGCCTCTACCACCTGTACTTCACACGCATGATGCCGTGGGCCGCCACGCTTCTTTCTCGCGACCGCTCAGGCGCGTATCGCTATTTGCCTCGCTCGGTGTTATCCTTCCACGATCAAGCCGGGCTTGCGTCGCACCTGCGGCAGGCCGGTTTCGGTGAGGTGGCCATGTTTCCGTTGACCCGAGGCATCGTCTCGGTCTTCAGAGCGCACAGATAGAACATGCCGAACGCCAAGGACTTGCGCCTGCGATCCTCCGACACTGCGGGGACGACCGCGAACCGCCACAAGACGGATTCTCGTCACACACAGGAACGGAAGGAACCCCCGCCCTATCTGCTCGACGTGTGGTCGCGGACGCAGCCGAAATACCGGCGCCGGGCGATCATTCTGCTCCTGATCAACATCGCCCTCTTCGCGGGGCTCGGCTGCTTCGCGTTCTGGCTGCGGACGGGCCGGGCCGTGCCCTTTCAACTGGAAGACTACTGGGAGTTCTTCTGGCAATGCTTCAACCCGGAGGGCAAGGAGCAGGTCACGCTGATCGACTACCTGCTCTATCCGATCAATGTCGAGCAGACGCCGATGCAGATTGTGGTGGTCGGGCTGCTGCTGGCGTCACTGGTCTCGATCCCGATCCTCGTCGCAATGCTGTACCGGCTGCCTTCGGCCCTGCCGTTCATCGCGATCGTCGCCTTCGTCGCGGTATTCCCCTGGCTGGCGCTGACGATCACGCTCTCGTGCATTCTGACGCAGGTTCGGTTCTTCCGGTTCTCCTTCCGATACGCCACGGGCCTGATCGCGTTGATCCCGGTGGTGCTCTATTTCTTCAATGCCACGCGCAATCCGAGCGCGGCGGCGTCCTATCCAACCCCCATCATCGCGGCCGCGTTGTATGCGCCCTGGGCGCTGGCGATTCTCTCGTCGTGCGTGGTCATGGCGATCGTGCTGATCCTCGCACGGCTGGTCAACTACCGCCCCGGCGCGATTGCTCCCCTGCTAGCCATCCTGTTTGCGGCACCGGTGGTGGTATTCGAAGCCAAGGTCGGCCGCGACGAGTTGCACTACCGGCTGCTCGAACACGAGTACGGACCCCAGTCCCGGACGTGCTTCCGGGACCAGGACGCCGCCGCCGTCATCCGCAAGCTCGCCGAAGCGAAGGTTGCCGCCATGCCCGAACCGCGACGGCGCATTCAGGATGTCGAACAGGAGATCCGGCTGCTCTGGGCATCGCAGCTCGATCCGATCGAGTTCGCGAATGAGGAGACGGGCCTGTTCGCGGCCCAGCAACACCGGGCCGCCTCAGCCTGCGACTGGTTCTGTGAAGATTTTCCACGCAGTCGGTATCTACCGAATGCGCTCTTCATCAAGGGACGGGCGCTGGACATGCGGATTGACGTTGAGACGTTTCGGCGTCACGCGGCCCTTCGGTTCTACTCGGGTTTTCCAAGCCAGGTTTCAGCAACCACCTGGGCCACGCTGTATGAGCAGTACCCCGACTCGCCAGCCTCCAGCGTAGCCCTTTACCGCTCGGCCCAACTCGAGGTGCGCGCGGGCCGGATCGACCACGCCGTCGAGCTGCTGTCGCAACTCATCGATCGGTTCCAATCGCACAAGGCCTCCCCGGACCCCGACGGCGGGGGCTTTTTCGCCAACCTCGAAGGCCCGCCACCCACCAGCACGCTCGGCATCCAGGTCATTGAGATCGTCCGCCGGGCACGGAAACTCAAGCACCTCCTCGAAGCCAATCGCGATCCGCACCTGGCCGATGCGCCGCTGATCGAGTTCATGCAGTGCGATCCTCGCCACCGTCTGTACATTCAGAATCTCCAGCACATCCTCCGCCGCTACCCAATGAGCCGGCTGCGCGATCAGCTCATTCTCGAACAGGCCACCGCCCAACCGTCGACAAGCCTCAAGATCCGCGCCCTCGAGACTTTCCTGGCCGAGCACTGGGGCCACCCCGCCGCCGACGCCCTGCCGGAAGCTCAGTATCGGCTTGGGCAGGCCTATCTGATGGACAGCCGCCCCGCAGACGCCCGTATGGCATTCGACCGGCTGCGAGAGGAGTTCCCCGAGTCGCCCTGGGTCGAGGACGCCCAGGAACAGACGGGCCAGTTGGCCGCACTGGAATCCCTGCACGCCGCCCCCTAAAGTAGCAAGTTGGATGGCACCCGAAGCGAAACATATCGTCGTCGCAGTGACCGGCGCCAGTGGCGCAGCCTATGCACGAAGTCTGATCGGCCACCTGACAGGCAGTGAAGCCAACGTCCACACACACCTGATCGTCTCGCCACACGGCAAGATGCTGCTAGCCGACGAACTGGGCATCCGGCGGATAACGCCCGAGACTCTCGCGGTCAACGCGCCCCAACGGCTGACCGTCCATAGCTATCAGGACGTCGGCTGTGAACTGGCGAGCGGCTCGTTTCCGGTGGACGGAATGGTCATCTGCCCGTGCAGCAGCAACACGCTTGGGGCAATCGCCGCCGGCCTGGGCGATAACCTCATCACACGGGCGGCGCATGTC
>JAFGKA010000604.1 GCA_016928855.1 Phycisphaerae bacterium | reverse complement strand
GATCCGGACGCGTCCGGTGCACAGTCGCCAGCGAGCGCCGGGCCCGTCGTCAGTCGTGTAGGCGATCGAGGCGCCGTCCGTCGGGCACGTAATTCGTAGGGTGACAGGCTTGTCGAACGTGCCCTCGGCCGGCGTAAAGACCGGGGCGTCCGTGGTGGCCCATTTGCCACCAGGGCGCATCCGTTCGTTCAATTCATCTTCGGAAACGAGACCCAGATCGTTCGTTTCCTTCATCCACGTCTGCATGGCTTCGCGCATGCGTTTGAGCACGTCGACATGCTCCGGTGAACCGGCGAGGTTCTTGATCTCGTGCGGATCGCGATCGAGGTCGTAGAGTTCCTCCTCCGGCTTCTCGGGCAGGAAGAAGAGCTTCTGCGGCCCGGTCAGCGTGCCGGCCTTGTTGAGTCGGCGCATCTCCCGCATCGTCGGCATCTGTTCCATGTAGTCGATGTACTGTGCGTAGGGCCGGCCGGGCTTGAGGTTGCGGATGTACCGATATCGTCGGTCGCGCACGCAGCGAATGATGTCATAGGTTTCGTCCATGCGGTCGCGCGCGGCGTAGATGTACTCACGATCCGGCGCCCGTTTCGGGCCGAGAAAGACCTGGCCCTGCATGTGCGCCGGTGCGGCTACGCCGGCCAGCGCCAGCACGGTCGGCGCGAAATCGACGAAGCTGACCAGATCCTCCCGTACGCTGCCCGGTTGGAGCACGCCCGGCCAGCGGACCAGCAACGGCACCCGGATGCCGGAGTCGTAGAGCCATCGCTTCGCGCGCGGCAGGCCACGGCCGTGGTCGCCATAGAAGAAGACGATCGTGTTGTCCGCGAGGCCATCGTCGTCGAGCTGCTTGAGGAGGTCGGCGACCTCGAGATCCATCGCCGTAATCAGGTCGGAGTAGCGGGCCCAGTCCTGGCGGACGACTGGCGTGTCGGGGTAGTAGGGTGGCAGCGGTGCCTTGGCCGGGTCGTGGCGGGCGTCGGGGGGCACGCGCCGCGTGAGCTTCGCGAATTCCTCATCCGTGGCGCGAATCCGACTCTCGTGCGTGGTGACGATGTTGAACACGGCGAAGAAGGGCATGCCGTCCGGCCGGTTTCGCCAATGCGCCTTTCGGCTGGACTCATCCCATGCGGTCAGCGGCGCGTCGAAGTTGTAGTCCGTCTTGACGTTATTCGTGCAGTAGTAGCCGTCCGCGCGGAGGTACTCAGGGAAGCATCGCACGTAGGGCGGCGGGACGGCCTTCGACCGCATGTGATGCGTGCTGATGGTCGTCGGGTACATACCGGTGATGATGGCTGAGCGGCTCGGCGCGCAAACGCCCGCAATCGAAAACGCGCGTTCGAACCGGACGCCCTCGGCAGCAAACCGGTCGAGGTTCGGCGTGCGGGCGTACCTCTCGCCGTAACAGCCGAGGTCCGGGCTGATGTCCTCGGTCGTGATCCAGAGGATGTTCAGCCTTGCGTCGGCCGGCGCCGTTTCGGCCGCGGTTGCGGGTGCCGCAAGACAGAGTGCGACGGTGATCAGGGCAGTGCAACGGATGCATCGGGGGACAGTGTACCGCATGCTACGCCTCCGGATTGGTGTGCTCTGGCGATTCTCGGCTTGCGAGGACGGCCGACTGGCTCCAGATGTACGCGGATACGGCCGATTCCGCAAGCGGGCCGTTCGGCACCGGGCCTGGTTTCGGATGCGGGTCGCGTCCGTGGTTCGGCGTGCGGGTGCGGCGATTCGGCCTAGGCACCGCTCGTGAACTGCAGCACGAGCCGCATGAAGACGCGGATCGCCATCAGCAGCACGAAGAGGAAACCCGCGCCGGCAAGGATGTTCAGCGCGAGGCCGTTGCGGCGGTTGCCCATTACGTCGCGCCGGTTCGCCAGCCACAGCAGCGCGCCGGCCAGCAGCGGGTTGCCTAGCACCGTCATCGCTTGTCCGAAGATGAGCGCGTCGACCTTTGTGATCGGCGTGTTCAGCACGAGCATGGCGACCAGCATGCCGACCATGAGCACCGCGACTGTGAGCCGGCGGGGCCACTTCGCGCTGAAGCCCGGTGTCTGACCCACGCCGTCCGCCATGGCGGCGCCGCCGATCATAGCGTTGATGACAAAGGGGTTCATCGCCACGGCCAACAGGCCGACACAGAAGAGCGTGTGCGCCACGACGCCGAGCAGCGGTCTCAACTGGGTCGCCAGGACGCTGATGTCGTTGGCCTGCTGGCCTCGCAGCGCGGTGGCGCCAGTCAGCATGATGATCGCACTGACGCTTGTCAGGACGCAGACGCCGGCGATTGAATCGCGGATGCCGCTGTCATAGTCGTCCTGCCCCCAGCCTTTCTCGCGGACGAGATTGCCCTGGAAGAAGGCGCCGGCGACTGAGAATGTCGTTCCGAGCAGCGAGGCGATCAGGATCATCGGGTCGGCAATCCCCGCGTCCGTTCGTTTCGGCAGTCCGAGTGCGATGCCTTCGGGCAGGCCCGGAATCAAGCCGTTGATCACTTTGAGCCAATCCGGTTTGATCAGGATCAGGTTCGCCACGAAGCAGATCAGGATCGCGGCGACCATGAACTTCATGCCGCGTTCGAGCATGCGGTAGACCTGTCTGAGCGAGAACACCAGTGCAATAATTAGAGCATTGAATACGATAAGCACGCCGCAGTTGATCAGGCTGTGTGTCCGTTCGGTCATCTGCGCGGGGTCGCCGAAAAGCTTCACCACGCCGAGCGTATCGAAGGCGGCCGCGACGGCGAGGTTGTTCGAGAACTGGAACGCCGTGCAGATCAGGCAGAGGTTCAGCCCGATCACCGCCGCGGGGATCCGGCCGAGCCGCGTCGCGATGAGCTGGCAGGGCGTCGCGCCGCCCATCACGCCGATGCGGGCGGCCATGCTCATGTAGGTGCCCATCAGCACGCCGGTCAGGATCAGCAGCCACAGCAGCTCGTAGCCATGGTTGGCACCCACGTTGGAGCTGATCAGCAGGCTGCCCGGCCCGAAGACTACGCAGGCCGTGATTAACGCCGGCCCGATGGATCGCCACCACGGCTCGCGCTTTGGCGAACCGCCCTGCGGCTGGGGGGCAGATTGTGTATCGCTCATGAACGCGACTGTATAACTTGGAATGTTGGTGCAGACAAATCGTGTTTTGAGGCAGAAGCCAGAAGGCAGAAGGCAGAAGCAGAGAAGGAATGCGAACCGCCAAGACGCCGAGGCCGCCAAGAAGAACAACGGCATTGGAGATTGCTGATTTGAGATTGCAGATTGGCAATCCGCAATCAACAATCAGAATTCAGCAATGTCTGAACCGTGAATTGACGCTAATGAACACGAATGTATCTCCTCGTGTGCCACTGCTCTGTGAGCTTGCTGTTACCCACATTTCTGCCGCACCCCCTTGGCGCGGCCGAGAATGCGGGTCCGCAGGTCTCCGCAGGCGCGG
>JAFGKA010000603.1 GCA_016928855.1 Phycisphaerae bacterium | reverse complement strand
CGCCTGGACCTCCACATTCCCGCCGATCGAGGCCAACCGGCGGCACCACCTGGGACAGAACCGCGCTCGGCGAGCAACGCCGATACGACGCGAATTCTAGACTGTATTTTGCGGACAAACTCTCTTCGGGGCACCATGCACCGCACGGCGCGCCCTCTGCGCAAACAAAAGCCGCTCACGCACTGTCTGGGGTTTACGGGGCAGGAACCTTGGTTATGGAGTTAAAATAAGTGCAGGTCAACGCCGCTCAGCGGCAGTATGTATCGCCCGCGAACCGGATGGCCGGATCGGCAGGCCTCAGGAACCTACACCCGCAACCACACCTCTAGAGTATATCGGGCTCACTGAGTCCATGTCAACGCCTGCCGGGTTTTTCGCACCCGATCCGACTGAGCCACTACGGCAGTGAATGGGGCGCTGCTGCCAGATTAAAGTGAAGCAGGATTCATACCAATACACCGCGTGGCCGAGATTCGACCTCTTGTCGCGGCCGGCCGCTGCCGTATAATGATACTGCGGCTTGGGCACCAAGACGATTACTCATGCCCACGGCCGGCGACAACCGAATAGGCTATTTCGGAGGTGGCGGGGCGTTCAGGCACTCGGATCCTGGCGGGATCCGGTGGCCACCGCTATATGGCGGGCTCGCCCCATTCCGGCTTCTGGTATGTCTCGGCATGTGTCCCGGGGCAGGCCGGCACCTCCCCCATGGGAACCCTATTGGAAAGGATAAAAACCATGGCATCCACCCCCCGCGCCCCCGTCCTCGCGCAGGATGGGGCCCCCACGGTGCACCGAAGCGGTGCCGAACTCTTCCACCAGACCCTGATCGAACAGGGCGTCGAGATCATGTTCGGCTACCCCGGCGGGGCGATACTTCCGACATTTGACGTCTTCCATGAGACCCCGATCCGATTTGTGCTCACGCGGCACGAGCAGGGCGCCGGCCACATGGCCGACGGCTACGCCCGCGCGACGGGCAAGGTTGGCGTGGCCGTCGTGACCAGCGGCCCCGGCGCGACCAACCTCGTCACCGCGCTGGCCACCGCGCATATGGACAGCATTCCCATCGTGGCGTTCACCGGACAGGTGGCGACCGCTGCGATCGGCAACGACGCCTTCCAGGAGGCGGACGTGACCGGCGTGACGCGCCCGGTGACCAAGCACAACGTGCTCGTCAAGCGGGTTGAGGATCTGCCGCGGATCGTGAAGGAGGCGTTCCATATCGCCTCGACCGGCCGGCCGGGCCCGGTGCTCGTGGATCTGCCCAAGGATATCCAGGTCACCAAGATTCCCGTCCCCGCGCAGAACGGCATCGATCTGCCTGGATACAAGCCGCGCGCGAAGGGCAACATGCGTCAGGTGCGCATGGCCGCTGAGGTGATCAACGCCAGCCAACGGCCCGTGCTGTACGTCGGCGGCGGTGTGATTCTCTCCGGCGCCACCGATGTGCTGCGCGAGGTGGCCCGCAAGGGCACCATCCCGGTCACCACGACGCTGATGGGCATGGGGGCGTTCGACGAGGTCGCCGATGACACACTCGCGCTGCATATGCTGGGCATGCACGGCAGCGCCTACGCCAACTACTCGGTGCAGAACTGCGATCTGCTGATCGCGGTGGGTTCCCGCTTCGACGACCGCGTCACGGGACGGCTGGAGACCTTCGCGCCGCACGCGAAGATCATCCATATCGACATCGACCCCTCGAGCATCAGCAAGAACGTGGACGTGGACATTCCCGTGGTGGGCGACGCCCAGGCGATTCTGGCGGAGATACTTCCGCTGATCGAGCCGCGGGATCGCGGCCCCTGGCTGCAGCAGATTGCGGAATGGAAGCGGAAGTACCCGCTCGCGTTCGACCGGAATTCATCGCGCATCAAGCCGCAGTTCGTCGTCGAGCAGCTCTGTGAGGCGACGAATTCCGAGGCGATCGTCGCGACCGGCGTGGGGCAGCACCAGATGTGGGCGGCGCAGTTCTATCGATGGCGTTTCCCGCGGCAGATGATTACGTCGGGCGGGTTGGGCACGATGGGGTTCGGATTCCCCGCCGCCATCGGAGCCGCGCTCGGCCGGCCGGACCGGCCGGTGATCGACATTGATGGCGATGGCAGTTTCGCCATGACGCTGATGGAGCTGTCGACAGCCGTGCAGGAGAACGTGCCCGTCAAAACGGTCATCCTGAACAACCACTTCCAGGGCATGGTCCGCCAGTGGCAGGAACTGTTCTATGACCGACGGTACGTCGCGACCCGGATGCAGAACCCCGACTTCGCCGAGGTGGCCAGGGCGTTTGGCGCCACGGGCCTCCGCGTCAAAGCCAAGGACGAGCTGCGCGATGCGATCGAGCAGATGCTCAAGGTGGACGGACCGGTCGTGCTCGATGTCGACGTGGACCCGGACGAGAATGTGTATCCGATGGTGGCGACCGGCAAGGGTCTCCACGAAATGGCCATGGGCGGCCTGTCCTGACCAGCCGCCGTATCGAACGGCACGGGCCGGTATCGGCGACTTGCCGCTGTCAGCCCGCGCCGGGACAATATAGTCGTGACCACGCACCCGGAATCCAGAGCGGCCGCGATTCGACAGGCGCCAGGCAAAGCGTTGTACCGTGCGCTGCGGCGGCTGCTGCGCACGCGGATCGTAGCAGGCATCCTCGTCGTGCTACCGATCTGGGTCACGTGGGCGGTCGTCAAGTTCGTCTTCAACATGATGCGCGGCGCTACCCAGCCGCTCGTGGCCCGAATCACGAAGTACATGACGAGCAGCACGAGTCCCGTGCCGGACTATGTCAAAACGCTGCTGGATTGGGGTGAACCGATCCTGGCGGTGCTGTTGACGCTGTTCATCCTGTATCTGCTCGGCCTGTTCACGGCGAACATGTTCGGGCGACGCGTGCTCGCGCTCATGGAGACAGTTGTCGATCGGGTCCCGATCGTCAAAACGATCTACCGCTCGACGAAGCAGATCGTAACGACGTTGTCGGGCCAGGCAGACCTTACCGCCGGCCGCGTCGTCATGATCGAGTTTCCGCGACCGGGCATGAAGTGCCTCGGTTTCATGACTTCGACGATTACCGACCAGGACACAGGCCGTCGGCTTTGCACGGTGTTCATCCCGACGACGCCGAATCCGACGACGGGTTTCATGCAAATCATGCCCGCCGAGGAAGTCTCGGAGACCGGCTGGACGGTGGAAGACGCTGTCAAGATCATGATGAGCGGCGGCGTCCTTTGCCCACGGGAAGTTCCTTTCGATCGCGTGCGTCCGG
>JAFGKA010000602.1 GCA_016928855.1 Phycisphaerae bacterium | reverse complement strand
TGTGGAGATCATCAATTACGCCCGCGAGCAGAAGGCGGATCTGATCGTCATTGCCACCCACGGGCGCAGCGGGCTCAAGCAGGTGCTCATCGGCGGGACCGCGGAGAAGGTGGTGCGCAAGGCCCCGTGCCCGGTTCTGACGATCCGGCATCCGGAACACGCTTTCGTGATGCCCTGATTCGCGCCGCCGGCCTGCTCGTGTACAATACGTGAGTTGCCCCCCGTGGGTGGGCCTCGGTCGTCATGCCCTGGCTCTCAATCCTGCGCGGTTTTCAACGGGAGATTGGATGATGATTCGTTTGGTCGCCGGATGTGTGGTGGTGGCGCTGTGGGCTTTCTGCGGTTGCGCCAAGGAGGAGGAACCGTCCGGACGCCTGAATACGGTGCTCGCGCATGATTCCGGAAGCCTGCCGCCGGTTCCGCTCCAGCGGCATCAGAGCGACAGGCTCCCGCCCGTCTCGTCCGACCGGTTCCTCGCCAAGATCGGTGGCCCGGCCAGCACGGGCTCGGAGGCTGAGGCCAAGCCGGTCGAAACGTCAGCACCCGAGGCCACCGAGGAGAGCGCCGAGGCAATCGAGCTGCACGATGATGATCCGCAGGCTCTGATGGAACAACTGGTCAAGCTGCAGCGGGAGGGTAATCTCGACACCATCGCGCTAATGGTCGTGCCGGAGCAACGCGAGATTGCTCAACCGATCCTGAGCGCCGGCAAAAAGCTTGATGGAAATCTGAAACGCCTGTTGGCTGCCGTCAACGAGCGGGACCCGGAAGTAGCCAAGCGGTTGCTGGAAATGGGTGGCATTGGTACGGGCGGCCGAGGTCCAAGCGTATCGCAGGCAATGGGCGAGGGGCCGGAAGCGACGGTGGATGTCGAGATGCAGGGTGACGACCGGGCCATCGCCACAATCCGTATTGATGAACTGCAGTTTGAACAGAAGCGGCAGCTCGAGCGCGTGGATGACAAGTGGCGCTTGCGAATGGAAGAGTTGCCGCCGGCCGATCAAGTGCCTGCGGCAGTGTCGCTGGTCGAGAAAATGGCGACGGCGGCCGCCACCATAACCAACCGGCTGACGAATGACGAGATCACCGTGAACGATGTGGAGCGGGAGCTTGGCGCGGCGATGCAACGTGCGATGCAGGAGACGATGTCAGGAGCCGGCGGCGATGCCGGCGCCCCACCGGCGCCACGTCCGCCTCAACCGCCGGGGCCGAATCGCACGCGGTCCGGGCGCGACGCCGACAATGAGCAGCCGACGGCGGAGGAGCTGATCGGCCGTTCGTAGGGGCAAGTCCGGGCATCCGGCGCCCCACAATCCCACATTGCCTTTCGAAGATCGCCACCGTGCGGCTTCTTCCGGAATAGAGGCCCCGGGTCCCGCTGCGCTCCACCGGAGCCATTCCGAGAAGACACATTGGCATGCGGGCTGTCTTGGACTTATGGCCTGTTCTGGCTATCCTGATCGCTCCATGCCGGAGAACGTGCTGACGATTCACAGCCTCGTTGAGGCGCACTTCTATGCCGCGCTGGCGGTGTGTCCGGCGTGCGCGCGCTGCGGTCTGATGATTCAGGGCACGTTCACCGTCGAACGGGCGGGCGCGCCGGTCCTGGGCGCGTCGGCGGGGTGTTCGCACTGCGCCGCCGAGACCACCCTGGCGTTCGATACCCGACTGTGCGAGCCGGCCGATCTGCAGTCGGCGGCCATCGCCCGGATGCCCGTCATCGTCAGTCGCGTCGCCGAGCCGTCGGCGGCGATCGATGTGTCGCAGTGGCTGACGCTCTATCGGATGGCGGTCGAGTCGTCCGAGTTCCCGTCCGAGCGCGTTCTGATTCGGGCCGCACTGCTCGAAGCCGGAGCCTGCCTGGCCGAGGCCCTGAAATTCTATTCGCCCGACAGCGATATCCCGCCGCCGTCGGCGTTCTTCAGCGAGGAATCCCGCGCGCGGTTTGCGGAGTATTCGCACCTGTTCATTCGCGATCGACTGTTGGACCTGGCTTCGGGCCTGCCCACGTCGGTCACGCAGCCGCCGACGCCGGTCACGCGGAACCGGCCGGCGAGCACGAAATGGTGGTTGCGGTGAGCGCCGTTCGAAGAGCACTTATTGCGTTGTTGACCGTCGTCGGGGGCGTCGGTGCGTCCGCCTTCGGCGCGGCTGACGAGATGGCCGCTTCCCAACCGACCACGCAGCCGGTGTCGCTTGAAACGCGCGTCCATGAGCTACAGCAGCGATTGCGTCGCTATCGGGTCGATGGCGACCTGCGGACGCATCTGTTCTTCCGTTACCAGAGCGAACCCTATGCCCGTGCGACGACGGCGTGTCTGATCCTGGCGGACGATTGGCTGCAGGTGCATGCGACGGATCAAAGCGCGGGAGCGGATTCACGCGTGCTCTCGGACGCCGTCCTGGCATTCGTTCAGGGCGAGGGGACGCCAAACTCCAAGCCCACGGGCAAACCCTCCGGCCTTCGGCCTGCGGGCCTGCCCATGCCACCCGCGGCGGCGGAATCCCGCGGCGATGAGGAATTGCTCGAAGATGGATCTGCGGGCGATCCTTCCGGTGCTCGGGCTGTGGCGCTGCCCATGCCACCCGCCGCAGCGACGCTGGCTTGGTGTGATGCGGCATGGGAGCGAGTGCGAACGGGATGGGCGCCAACGCATCGTGACGCGGAAACCGGAACCGATGCCGCCGCCGGTAGCGTGCAGTGGCGGCTCGAAGGTCCGGTAGCGTCGGAGGCCGATTGGGGCCGCGCGATCGATCTGGTGGCCTGTCTCGGGGCTTCGGCCATCGTGGATGCTCGCTCGGGGGCCTCGGACGAGTTGACCGCAAAGCTGGCCGTACGGGCGCGGTATCTCGGGCTCGGCTACCGGCGAGCCAGCGAAAACGACACGCTGCCGGACGGACGGCGGGCCGTGTTGACTGTGCCGACCGGGCCCTATGAGGCATTGGTTGTGGCGCAATGGCGTGCGGCGTTGTGGCAGCAAGCCTTGGCAGGCCGCCGCGAGTTTGTGCTGGCGTGGCAGCCGGCCGGCGAGGCGGCCGAGCCCAGCCCCTGGTTCGTCGAGACGGCGGCGCATTGGGGCCTGGATTGCCGGCGGCTTGGCGCGGTGCTGAACCGGTTTCCGGGGCCGACGCAAGTAGCGGTGCTCGGCCGCTCCGACGCACAGGGATCGAGGTCGTCGGTGGAGGCCGAGGCGATCCGTGTCGCGCTCGCCGACGTGCAAATTCCGGCCGACCGGATCGAGGCGGCGGCGCTGGGGGATGCCGACCAAATGCGAGACTGTCGGGTACTGATTCTTGCCGATGTCGGGCGAATCCCGCTGACGCTGCAGCGCCAGATCAGGGCGTTTCACGATGCCGGCAGGATTGTACTGGCGACCGGCGAGGTGTTCGGCGCCGCCGTGCCGGCAGGGGACGGGTCTGACACAATCCGCCTCAACCTGACCGTGGCGGCGGGCCAGCTCGATCCGCTGCGGGAATACCTCGTGCGTCTCCGCGACCATGGGACCGTTCTGGCGGATCAGGTCGTGCCACGCTCGTCGGCCGGCACGCTCGTCCCGTCGCTGCAGAGCCGGACCGTGCGCGAGGCCGACGGCCGAGTTGTCGTGGCCCTGGTCAACCAGTCGAACAGGCCGGTACGGTGTCAGCTTCGCCGAGGGCGGAGCCTCGTGCTCGGCGATGCGGTTGAACTGATCTCGGATCGGACCATTTCATTGACGCGCGAACCACTCGCGTTGCCCGCCTGGGCGGTCTGGATCCTGCGGTTTGAAACACCGGGTTCGTAGTCGAATGGGAAACCAGCATGCGCTCGTGCGCCGGCGTCAGGCGTTGCCGGGCGCGTTGGGCCCATTGTCCGTGCCGTCGAGCGCTTCGCGGGCGACGGCAAGCCATTCCTCGCACTGGCGGCGGCGCTTGGCGTCGGTGAGCTTGTCGAGGACGGCGCTCAGGTGGGTCCGGGCGGTGGCGAACTGGCGCAGATCGCGGGCCAGGATAATCCCGAGCAGCAGCCGGACCTGATCGGCGTCCTGGGCGGTGGGATACGTCTGCACATATCGCTCGAACGCTGCCGCCGCCTGGGGCATGCGGCCCATGACGTAGAGTTCGTAGCCGACTTCGAGCTGCTGCTCGCGCGAAAGCACCTGCTGGGCATCGTGCTCGAGCAGCTCCTGATACAGCTCGGCGGCGGTGACGCGGTCGCGATCGGCCAAAGCGGCGGCGATGCGAACGCGCAGGTCGGTGATGTGATCGGGCGGCGCCTCGCGCGCGACCAGCGAATCGCGCGAGATCGGTCGAGCCACACGCCCATATTCCGCGCGGGCCCGCGCCGCCGGGTCACGCAGGGCGCTGGCGAGGCTCTGACGATGGTACCAGCGGCGCCAGAGCGCTACGATATCGAACTGGTCCCGCGACAACGCTCGCGTCCACAGCAGCACGACCGCCGAGACGAACCCGAAGAGATACCCGCCCAGGTGCGCCTCGTAGGCGACCTGCACCGTCCCGGACGCATGGGCCAGCCGCATGGCGATCACGTTGTCCCAGAGGATCATCTTGACGACGATCATGAGCATGCTCGGCAGCTCGATCGTGCCAATAATAAACCACCAATAGATGAACTCGATGTTGCTCCGCGGAAAGAGGGCCAGATAGGCGGTGGTCACGCCGGCGATCGCACCGGACGCGCCCAACATGGCGTTGTCATTGAACATGGTGTACCCGACGGCGGCGAACACGCCGCTGGCCAGATAGACCAGCAGGTACGTCGGGTGTCCCATCTTCGCGTTGACACTGTTGCCGAAGACCCACAGGAACAGCATGTTGCCGATGATGTGGGTCAGGTTGGCATGGAGAAACTGGTACGAGATGAACTGGTACAGTTCCGGTTCGGCGCCGTTGAGCTTGAAATCATCCACCCAGGCGCGCAGCGGATTGATGAAGCCGGTCTGCGGATCCGGCTGGGCGTGCATATCATACGAGGCCAGGAAGACCAGCACGTTCACCGCGATCAGCGCGTAGTTCACCCACGGCGTTCGCTTGATCGGACTGTCCGTGCGGATCGGAAAGAGCATCGACGACGGCCCATGGTTTCGTCCGAATCAGATCGTGGAACCCCTCGACTGACGAAGGCGTCCGCCTATTATGCCGGTGGTTCGGTCTCCGCCGCCGGCGCGCTCATCGCCTGAACGAACCGCATTCGCAGCTCATACAGCGCCGCGTCCATCAACTGCTTCTCATCGTTGCTAAGGTTACCTTTGGTCTTTTCCTCGAGCACCCCGAGCAGGTCAACGTGGTACTTGGCCGCTTCAAGATTCGGCGGGATGCTCTGGCCGTCCGGCGTCTGCATGCCGCCCAATCCGACCATGGCCTGCATATAGATCATCCGGATCACCTCGACGAACTCCGCTGCCGGCAACGGTTCGTTCTCGCCGGCGGCTTCAGCCTCTTTCGCCAAGCGCTCCTTCTCGCGTTTCGCTTCCTCTTTCCAGTCGGAATCCACCTGGATTTTCGGAGTCTCGCCGGACTGGTCTGCCATGAAGTCGCTCCTTCCGCGCCCGCTGCGGCGCGGACCACACTATAGCACCGCGCGGCCATTCCCGACAGCCCGCAGCCGCCGGCACAACGATTCGAGTTTCTCACGCGGAAGAAGGGCGAAGAAATAGTCCCGCCCGGTGGCGATCCGGTCGTTGCGCTGCCGCACGTCGAGCCGGGCCAGAGCCTGCTGCGCTTCCGCCACAATCTCAGGGCGCAGCTCGACGAGCCGCGCATTGACGGCGCGGATGCGGTCGAAGATCTCTCGCCGGGCCGGCCGGTTCCGCCCGTTCGTCTGGCGTAGCGCGTCCGATCGCTCGATGGCCGACCGCCGCTCGGCCAGCAGCGGCGCGGCTTCGGGCACATCCATCGCCCACCGGTCCGGCTGGAAGAATACGTCCCGCACGCGTCGTTGAGCGGCGAATCGGTCCGCCGCACTGACCGGCGTTCTCGGCAGCGGCAGGCGCAGCGTTGCCGACACGCAAGCCATCGCCGGCGGCTCAAGACCGTAGTACGAGCGGATGATCGTGTCGGTGATCCGGTCGTACTTGGCCCCGCCGATGCCGTGTATGAACAGATCGCACGCCAGCAGCCGCGCCCACAACGTCAGCGCCAGCGCCCGCGGACGCAGTGCCTTGCGACAGACCGTCTGAATCGCCGTGCCGCCGGCCACCGGATCCGCCAGGAGCGCCATGGCTACCCGACCGATCAAAACGTCTTCCGCGAAAATGCGCACCTCGTCCTCGGCGGGTTCCACGAAGAGCCGCTGTCGCGGCTCGCCCGGGCCATACGCCCAGACGGGTAGCTCGACGCGGCCGTCCTGGATCCGCAGCGACGGGATCGGCCGGTTAGGGCTGCGGACGTTCTGCTCGCGGCGGTAGGCGTCGAGTGCGGCGTTGTAGGCTTCGGCGAATGCGCGCGGCCGGCGGAGCCAGTCGGCCAGGATTGGCCCACCCCAGACGGCACTGGCCCGCCGGTCCTGCAGCGAGACACCGAACGAGGCTTCGACCGCGCGACGGCCCGCGACGGCCTGGGTCACGTAATCCGGCGCGCCCGCCTCACGGAGGGCCGCCAGGTACGTCGGCATCATGGATGCCGCATACGCCGACCCCATGCATCGCGCGACTTCGCCCGCAATCCGCTCGATCGCCTCCCGCCCGAGCGCCGGCAAACTCTCGTACGGCCAACCCGCCGGCCATTCCGCGAACGGTACGTGTTGCAGATTGATCCGTCCGTCCGCACTAACCCCGGGGATCGCCAGCGCCGCCGCTTTGGGCACATCGTTGTCCACGACCAGATTCACCGCGACGCCGTCGAGCGTCTCAGCCAGTTGCTGGGCAACGACATGCTTGGCCCAGACGCCGGCGTGAATAAACTCCGGCTGGTGCCCGGTCATGATGACGACCGCATCGTCGGGGATGTTCAGCATCCGACGCGTATGTCGCCGCAAGGCCGCCCATCCGGCGCCGGCCAAGGCCCCCGACGCCTCCGCCAAACGGGCCCGGTTCTGGCGCGCGAGATCGCCCAGCAAGTCGAAGGCAGGCTCGATCAGAATCTCACCGTCGTCGGAAGGTGTTTGAAGCGCGCGAAAGTTCAACATCATCAGCCGCTGCAGACAGGGTTCACCGTCGAGATCCCCGACGTCGCCACCACCGGCTCGCGTGCCAGTTCGGCGCAAAAGACGTCCAAATAGTGCTGGAGCCGCGCGTCCGGGTCGTCCAGAAGGCCCCCGAAGTGTCGATTCGGGTCGTTATAGATGAGCTGCACGGGCAGTTCCCGGATACGGAATCCGGCGCGGGCGGCCTGCACCCAGAATTGCACCGGCATCGCATAGCCGGGAACCGTCAGCCGGAGCCGACGCAGCGCGTCGACGCGATAGGCATTGAACCCGCAGAACGCATCGGTGATCTTCAGCCCCAGCACGCTGTTCAGCAGGTTCGTGACTCGCCGATTGATCCGCCGACGATCGGGCGGCGGTCGCCCATTCCCCTCCCATTGCGCCAGGTAGCGGGAACCGCTGATCAGATCCGCGTCATCCTCGCCCGCCGCAGCGATGAACTCAGGAATGTGCGCTGGCTCATGCTGCTCGTCGCAGTCCATGGTAATCAGCCAGTCATAGCGGGCATCCTGCGCGAACGTAAACGCGTCGATCAGGCTCTGGCCGTACCCCCGGTTTTGCGGGTGGCGGACCTTGAAAATGCCGCGCTCCGCTTCGATCAATGCGGCCGTACCGTCGGTCGAACCATCGTCAACAACCAGAATCTCGTGAACGTATTCCCGCACGCGGGCCAAGACAGCACGCAAGTGCTTTTCTTCATTGAAGATGGGAATCGCAAGCAGAGTACGCATGGTTCTGGCTATGTCCGAAAAAAAGTTCGATTGAACCGTGCCCGTGCGACGATCATATCTTATTGCAGGGATCCGCAAAGGCAAGTTGCCGGCATGACGGAATTCCGCCATCTGGCATTGCACGCCGGGGCCGCTGCCAGTAGCATGGTCCGCCCTGCCGCGGCGAGGGCCGTGGCACGAGCGTGGTCCCTGAGGATGGTAACGGAGTTTCAGCGGATGCGGTCATCCAGGCTAGTTTTCCTTGGAATCCTATATGGCGCAGGCGCCGGGTGGCTCTGCGGCTGTGCTGCATGGAACGAGTATGCGGCCGAGCAGCGGGTCGATCGGGGCATCAAGCTGATGGCCAATGACGACCTCAAGGCGGCCCTGGCCGAGTTCGAGCAGGCCGTCGAGTTGAATCCTCGCTTCGCGGTGGCCCATTCCCAGATCGGCGCGCTGCACAAGCGGCGAGGCGAATATGAGGAAGCGGCCGCCAGCTTCGCCGAGGCCATCAAACTCAACCCGTACAGCTTTCCAGACAGTTTTCAGCTCGCACAGGTCTATCATCAGTTGGGGCGGATCCGCGACGCGATCCGGGCGTATTTGCACGCTTCAGAGTTAGACCCCGAGAACTTCGAGAGCCACCTCAACCTCGGCGTATGCTACCACCAGAACGGCGAGCTGGATCAGGCCGTGGATTTCTATTCGCGGGCGATCGAACTCAACCCGGAAAGCGCCTTCGCGCACAGCAACCTCGGCGCGGCCTACGACGCCAAGGGCCTCTTTTACGAGGCGATCCACGAGTACAACGAATCCCTCGAACGCGATGGCAACCAGCCGATGGTCCTGATCAACCTCGCCACGACGCTCATGAAGCAGTCGCGGTTCGGGCCGGCCCATCAGGCCCTGGCCCTGGCGGTCAAGATAGATCCGGAACTCGCGCTGGCCCACTCGCAACTCGGGTATTGCCTGTACCGCCAGAAGGGGTACGATGACGCCATCGCCAGCTACGACCGGGCGATCCAGATCGATCCGAAGCTGGCGGAAGCCCATGCGGGCATCGGCGTCGTCAGGATGAGCCAGTACCTCTTGGACAAGACCCGGCTGGACCACCGGCGAGTGGCGGTGGAGCACTGGCATCGGTCGCTGGAACTCAACCCCGACCAACTCAGGCTCCGCCGGCTGGTCGAGAAATACCAGATCGGCACGGACGATCCGGAGACGGTCCTGCTGGGCAGCGAGTAGGCCGAATCATGCAGACTCCAGATTGTTTTCGCCGGTGGGCGGGTCCCGGGACCGCCCTGGTTCTCGTTCTGGCCTGTGGCTGCGTCACCTCGCCTAACCCTCGAACTGAAATCTCATGGCGAATGCAGGCCGAGCACGTGGCCGCGCAGCGGCTGGAGGTTGGCCGTACCGTGGCTCAGTCCGCGTGTGCCCCCGATCCCGTTTGTGCCGCCCGCGGTGATGCCAGATCGGCTGAAAGGGACACTGCATTCGTGCTCAGTGGGTACGCGCAGGATGCGGCGCCGCCGGTGACGTCGGCGTTCGTGCGACTGGCGGCGGACACTGGCGGATCCGCTGAGCCGACCACGATGCCGAGTCGGCGCGAGATGACGCAACTCGTCGAGCGCGGACCGCTCGCCGGCTTCATCGATACCGTCAAACGGGACGCGAAGCGCGCACCGGGCGAACTGTGGGCCGATGCGAAGCGCGTCTATACCGATCCGGGCAACCTGCTTATCCTCGGTGTCGCCGGCGGGGCGTCGATCGCTCTGCGGCCTGAAGTCGATGACGACATCGAGGACTACTACCACAAGCACCACACGTTCAAGGAAGACTGGCGCGATGCGTTCGGAGCGGCGGGCAACCCCGCGGTGCACTTCGCCGTCGCCGGCGTGATGTATCTGGCCGGTCAGCAGCTTCCGGACACGAAGACGTACGAGGTCGGCCGGACGCTCTTCAGCGCGTTGATCATCAATAGCGTCAGCACGAGCCTGCTCAAGCTGGCCACATGCACGGAAGCACCGAACGGCGAGAACTGGGCCTGGCCATCCGGCCACACATCCAGCACGATGACGCTCGCAGCGGTCATGCACGAGGCGTACGGCATCTGGGCGGGCCTGCCGCTCTACGGCCTGACGACGTTCGTCGCCTGGGAGCGGCTCGACAGCGGCGAACACCATTTCTCCGACGTGGTCTTCGGCGCGGCGATGGGCTGGGTGATCGGCCACACGGTCGCAGCCGGCCGGCGGCCGGGAATCTTCGGCGGCGAACTGATTCCCTACGCCGACGCGAACAGCGGCAACGCAGGCATCGCGTGGGTTAAGTCGCTGGACTAGTACTGCAGGACGCGACGGTCGTTCGGTTCAAAGTCCTGGGAAGCCTGTTGAAACAAGAAGCGGGGCTGCGTTGCGCTGGGCGCTCCACCGGCCCCAAGTATCTGCTTGCCGGCCCAAGAGAGTTACCGCCCCGTAGGGGCGAAGGTGTGTAGCCAGCGGCGCGAGTCCCTGGGAGTGTTGTCGCGTTGCTAACTGTCCGATTTGAATGTGTTCGGTTATCGGGAGTTGTTATGATTGGGTAGGCGGCGGGGACCACGCGATGAGGGAGAACACAATGAGCAAGTTGGGCTTGGCTTCAGGTATCCTCTGTATTGTGTTGGCAGTGATAGTGTTCGTGTTTGTCGATGGCCTTCGCAGGTGGTACAGCGGGATCTTCTTTGCGCTCATCGGGACGGTGATGTTGGTGAACGCGCAGCGTTGGCGGCAGGTCGCTGCTTGGCGTTCCCCGCCAGGATCCTCCGGTCAGCCGGCTGATAAGGCTGTCACGAACGAGCATGAGCACCCCTGAACGACGCGGGTCTGGGTTCAGGGCAAGTCTGGAACGCTTGTGGAGACGAAGGCTCTGGCCCGTTCTGAGCGTAACCCGTGTCTCGATGAAGCGGGCCCCTTCCTGGTGTCTCCAAACTAGAGCCTATCCCAAAACCGCTTGAAGAGAGGGGGACAGTCCCATTTGGCGGCGAGTACACCGCAAATCGGGACAGTCCCCAGCGGTTTTGGGATAGGTTCTAGACACACCCATATAGGACAGTTCGGTCGCGTCGGCCGGCGCTTGTCGCAGTCCAGGCTGGTGTTCGTAAGACAAGCTGGCTCCGGCCAAGAGGAGCCAGACCCCGCTAGCGCGGCCTACTCCTTCTTCTTCAGTAGCGACTCGCGCCGGCCCTCCAGGCGCGAGGGAGCCGGCTTGCTGTTGGCCCGGTGCTCTTCAACGGTGCGAAGGATCTCCGCCACGATGTCCGGATGGTTCGCAGCCACGTCATACGATTCCGACGGGTCGTGTTCCAACTGGAAGAGCAGCGGCGGATCGTGCACGACCGGTTCCTCACGGCTGTAGCCGGTGTGCGTGATGAAGTGCAGCTTCCACGGTCCCTTGCGGACGGCCATCAACACGTCACCCCAGTAGTAGTACATCATCTCCCGCGGGCTCGGGCCCGAGCCGTTCAGGACCGGTGTGATGTCGTAGCCGTCGAGCGGCCGATCCTTTGGCGCATCGGCGCCGGCCAGCGCCGCACAGGTTTGCAGCAGGTCCAGCGTCGAGGCCAATTCGCCGCTGATCGTACCGGCGCGGATCCGGCCGGGCCACCACGCCAGGGCCGGTTCGCGCATCCCGCCTTCCCAGGTGCTGCCCTTGCCATCGCGCAGGAGGCCCGCCGAGCCGCCGTCCTGCTTCTTGATCAGCCACGGGCCGTTGTCGCTCGTGAAGAACACGAGTGTGTTTTCCGCCAGCTTGAGGTCGCGCAGCGTCTGGAGGACTTCACCGACGCTCCAGTCGATCTCCTCGACCGTGTCACCATAGAGACCGCGAGCGCTGGTGCCCTTGAAGCGATCGGAGGCGAACAGGGGCACGTGCGGGAACGTGTAGGCCAAATAGAGAAAGAACGGCTTGTCTTTCTGCTCGCGGACGAAGCGGACGGCCTCAGTGGTGTAGCGCTGCGTGAGCGTTTCCTGGACAGCCGGCTCTTCGATGACCTCTTCATTCCGCATAAGTGGGCACGGTTTCATGTCGTTGCTGTAGGGGATGCCGAAGTACGAGTCGAAGCCCTGGTCCGTCGGCAGGCTCGGCGGTTTGTGGCCCAGATGCCACTTGCCCACGCACGCCGTCGCATAGCCGCGGGCCTTGAGCACCTCGGCGATCGTAATCTCATCCGGCGACATGCCGTCGATCGAATCGGGATACAGCACGCGCGGTTTGTCGCCGTACATGCCGCTGCGCGTCGGCAGGCGCCCGGTCATCAGCGCGGCGCGGCTCGGCGTGCAGACGGCCGCGGCCACGTAGAACTGGGTGAACCGCATGCCTTCGGCGGCCATGCAGTCGAGCTGTGGCGTGCGAATCGTCGGATGGCCGTAGCAACCAAGATCGCCATAACCGAGATCGTCCGCGAAAAGAATGACAAAGTTTGGCGGCCGATCCGCCGCCGCAATGGCCGGCAACGCCATCACCAGCAGGCATCCGATCGCAATCGCGGTCAAAACATTCGCGTGTCGGCGTTGGTTCGTATGGAACATCGCAGCCTCCTTGGTTCTTTCGCAACGGTCGATCGCCACCGGCGGCTTGTCCACCAGTGAGGTAACAGCCGACTGAACGGCGCTACCCGGGATCCTTTGCTACCCGTTTTCAATCCGCGCGCCAAGGCGGCGAAGGGAGACCAGGTAACGTCGCCGCCGATTGCGCGACCGCACAGCATCAGGCGCGCAACCACACGGGTTGTCCGTCACGCCGGCCATGGAGGAGCACCCATTCGCATCGGCGGCTCTGCGATCCGTGGCCACCACCCACATTCGCTCCGCGCGTTGTCCGGCCTCCGCCAGTGTCCGCTCTTACTCCATTCATGGGGCATTCCGGGCGAGGCCGGGTCCGCAGGCCAGCCTGCGGCGGGAACGGCCGCTGAAGCGGCCACGTGATTCCCCCGGACCGATAGCATTGGACATAGAAGCCCCAAATCGTTCTGTCCGCGGCACCGGCAGTCAACGCTTGACCGCGGGGCATCTTGACGCTTCCATGGATCGCCGGAAGGAAGGTGCAACCATGTCGCATACCGTTCGCAATCACCGTGCGTTCAGACGTGCTGTCGTCCCGCTCCTGCTGACCGTCGCCGCTCTCGTGATGCCCGCCGTCGCGCGCGGTGCTGCGACCACCGAGCCAGCCAAGCCGGACCGCTGGGAAAAAGCCGTCAGCGAGTTCGAGAAGTGGGACAGCAAGAACTCGTTCCCGAAGGATGCGGTCCTGTTCGTCGGCAGCTCGAGCGTCGTACGCTGGCCGACACGGGAGTGCTTCCCGAAGTTCGACGTGATCAACCGCGGCTTCGGCGGCTCGCAGACCGCCGACGTGAACCGCTACGCCGACCGGGTCGTCACGCCCTATCGGCCGAAGGTGATCGTCTTCTACGCCGGCGACAACGACATCGCCGCCGGCAAAAGCCCGCAGGAAGTCTTCGACAACTTCAAGGCGTTCGTCGAGTTCGTACAGCGGAAGCTCCCGGGCACGCCGATCATCTACATCCCCATCAAGCCGAGCAACGCCCGCTGGAAACTCTGGCCGACGATGCAGGAAGCCAACGCGAAGATCGAAGCGTTCACGCGTGACAACGCGAAGCTCCACTACGCCGACATCGTCGCGCCGATGCTGGGCCCTGACGGGACACCTCGCGGCGAGCTGTTCGCCGGCGACGGCCTGCACCTCAGCGACGCCGGCTACAAAGTCTGGACGGACATTCTGACGCCGCTGATCGAGGCCGCTATGAAGTAGTCTACTTCGCCCGGATCGGGATCGGGCACGAACCGCCGTGGCGCACGTGGTAGTCCTGGTGGTAGGCTTCCGCCTCGTAGAAGACGTCGGCGTCGGCCACGATTGTGGCGATCGACCGCCGCCCGAGAACTTTCGACCGCTCTAACGCCGCGATCGCCTCCTCGGCCTGCCTGCGCTGGGTTGCATCCACCACGAAGATCGCCGAGCGATACTGCGTGCCGACGTCCGGACCCTGCCGGTTCTTCTGCGTCGGATCGTGGAACCGGAAGAACCAGTCGAGCAGTTCCGGGTACGTCACGCGATGCGGATCGAACGTGACCCGCACCGTCTCGGCGTGGCCGGTCTTGCCGGAGCAGACCTCCTTGTAGCCTGGATTCTTCGTCTTGCCGCCCATGTAGCCGGAGACGGCATCGATCACGCCGGGGATCTGCTGGAATCGGTCTTCGACACCCCAGAAGCACCCGCCGGCGAAGTAGGCCGTCGCTGTCGCGGCCGGCTGCGTATCCGACGGAGGCTGCTGGCCGACCTTGTGGAACTGCAGCGCGGCCGAATTCATACAGTACCGCAGCCCCGTCGGCGGTGGGCCGTCGTTGAACACGTGGCCAAGGTGAGAGCCGCACCGGGCGCACTGGATCTCCATGCGGACCATCCCGTGGCTCGTGTCGCGGACGTTGCGGACGTGGGCCGGGTCAAACGGCCTGAAGAAGCTCGGCCAGCCCGTGCCTGACTCGAACTTGGCGTCCGAACTGAACAGCGGCAGCTCGCACAGCCGGCACGCGTACGTGCCCGGTTCCTTGTTGCCGAGCAGCACGCCGCAGCCGGCCCGCTCAGTGCCTTTGGCCAGCAGGATCTTCCGCTCGTCCGGGCTCAGATCGCGGGCAAGCTCGTCGATTCGTTTTTCGCTCAAGGGCGAGAGGTCATAGCCGCTCTGTGAATACATCGTTGGCTTGTCCTTCCGGTCATCATCGACCGGCCGCGTTTCGGGCCCGCGGGAACTGCTGGCCGCGAAAGCCATTATCCCCACCGCCGTCGCAACCGCGGCCGCAACGCCGCGGGAAATCCGCTTGTTGGTTGCCATGCATCATTCTCCATCCGCACGGCCCGCACGGCTCACGTACGGGCCAACCCACGTCTGCGACACAAATCAGCCGATTCGGCCGCAGCGCGTTTCGGCTGCTGACGATCATAGGCGCGCGTTACCGGATGGAGCGGCCGAGTTTGTTTACGATGGCGCGGCGGAGTTCGAGGGGGTCGATCGCGCCTTCCTTGCGGTAGAGCACCTTGCCGCCGGGTTCGATGAGCAGCGTGTACGGCAGGGCGCCGGACCATTCGGGATCGATAATCTCGATCACCTCGTACGGTCGGTCCTCGTCCAGAATGACGTTGCGGTTGGCGGCGCGATGGGCCTTCAGCAGCCTGACGGCCTCCTTGGCGCGGCTCGGCGGATCCATGCTGACGGTCACGAACTCGAAGTGGCGGTGCCGGTACATGTGGTTGGTCTCAACGAGGCGAGGCAGCTCGGCCACGCACGGACCGCACCACGTCGCCCAGACGTTGATCAGCCGCAGCTTCTCGCCGGGGTTGGCGCGGATCGTCCGCAATGTCTCGGCGTTGACGGTTTCGAGTTCGACCGGCTCGCGGGCGAGCTGCTCCATGAACGTCGTGACACTCTCGCGCTTGTCCGACCACTTGACCGAACAGCCGAACGTCTTGGTCGTCTCGACCGGCACGGGCCGATCGGCCAGCAGGGCATCGAGCGCGTTGCGCGTGTCGTCGTGGCGGACCTTCGCCGGGTTTTCGGCATCATCGATCCGGCCGCAGTAACGCAACTTGCGCGCGGCATCAAAGATGAACACGTGCGGCGTGACCTTCGGCCCATAGGCGCGGGATGCGGTCTGCGTCTCGCCGTCATAGAGATAGGGAAAATTGAACGCGGCGGCCCGCGCCCGGATGCGCATGTCGTTCAGCGAGTCACCCAGATCGGTGTAACCGAGTTCGTTGAGTCGGACGGCCTCGGGATCGTTCGGCGAGATCGCGACGACCTGAACGCTCCTGCTCTTGTAGTCCTCGACGAGCTTCTTGATCCGCCCCTCGTAGGCCTGGGCCGTCGGGCAGTGGTTGCACGTGAAGATGACGACCAGAATGCGCGCATCGGCAAAATCAGCGAGCTGATATCGCCGACCGTCGACGCCGGGCAGGTCGAACGCCGGGGCTGCGGCACCGATCGCCAACGGGATCGGCGGCGGGACCTCGACCGACACGGGCTGGCTGGACGGCACGTCGGGCGCCGCGGCCAGGCTGCCCGCGGCCAGCATCGCCGTCAGGATCGTCTGGATGTGATTCTTCATACTCATGCCTCGTTTCGCGAAACGCGGATGCAGGTCACTCGGCCTTGGGCTGGATGCGCCCGAGCAGCCGCTGCAACTCGGCCATGGTGGACGCGTATTTCTCATCCTTGGCGAGGTTCGTGAACTCGTTCGGGTCGGCCTCGTGGTCGTAGAGTTCGCGGCCGTGCTGGCCGTCGGGGCCCCAGAGCGTGAAGTGCCATCGCTGCGTGCGGACGCTGTATCCCATGATTTGCCGGGCCTGCTTGCCCTTGCCGACGCGGCGGGTGACCTGGGAGTACGCGGCCGGCTTGCGCGGCAACGCGGAGCCCGTCAGCACGGGAACGAGGCTTTCGCCCTCGAGCTGTTGCGGCGGATTGGGCAGCCCGCACAACTCGCGCAACGTCGGGTACACATCGAGCAGTTCGACCGGTGCCGTGATGGTCCGACCGTTGCCCTTCGCGCCGGGGGCATAGATGATCAGCGGCACGCGGACCGACTCGTCGAAGAGCATCTGCTTCTGCCACTGGCCATGTTGGCCGAGCATGAAGCCGTTGTCGCTGAAGAAGACGATGATGGTGTTGTCCGCGAGCTTGAGGCGATCCAGTGTGGCGAGGAGCTGGCCGACCTGCGCGTCGAGACAACTGACGGACGACCAGTAGCCGCGCAGGCAGTCGCACAGACCGTCGGCGGCCAGGCCATAGTTGGCCGGCTTGATGTGCGGCGCGATCGGCGGCACGTCATCGAGGTCGCCGTCCGGCGTTTCGGGCAGGTGGATATCGCTCTTCGGGTAGCGATCGAACCACTGGTGCGTGGCGACGAACGGCGTGTGCGGCCGGTAGAAGCCCATGCCGATGAAGAAGGGCTTGTCCATCGTCGCGGCCTTCTCCAGCAGGCGGATTGTCTCCGTCACGCCGCGGCCGTCGGTCTGTTCGGCGTCGGTGCCGTCCATCGACAGCCAGGCCATGGCGAAGCCGATGGTCTTGTTGCCCGTGCCGCGGGTCAGGATGTGGAGCTTGTCCTCCTCGGTCTTGTCGCGGCCGATCGGGTTGAAGATCGTGTCCCACGAGATCGGGTCATCCATGCCGGACGTGCCGATCTCGCGTGGCACGCCGTAGTGGAAGATCTTGCCGACGCGCGCGGTGAAGTAGCCGTTCTGCCGGAAGAGCTGCGGCAGGGTGACGGCGTCGGGCATGGTGGAGCGGAAGTTGGTCTTCAGGTCGTGGACCCGTGCCGTGTCTGGGCGCACGCCGGTAAGCATCGAGACCCGGCTCGGGTTGCACAGCGGATACTGGCAGTACGTCAGATCGAACCGCACGCCCCGACTGGCCAGCCGATCGATGTTCGGCGTCTTGACCAGCGGATCGCCGTAACAGCCGACATCAAGGTTGAGATCATCTGTGGCGATGAACAGCACATTGGGGCGATGGCGCCCAGCGCCGCCCGCGGGTGCCGAGGTCTGCGCCTCTGCGCCAGCCGCCGAAAGCCCGAAGGACGCCAGAAGAAGAGCCCGAATCAGTGATTGCTGCATGGTTCTTTTCCTGTTGCCGAGAGTCGCCGAAGCCAACCGCGGGGCAAGGCGCGCCCCGCTTTCCGGTCAGAACATGATACCTGCATCCAACTCGTTCATCGACAGCGGCCCGGCGGGCTGTCGGTCAGATGCCTGCAAGGACGAAGCCGATCTGCATGCACATCAGCAGGCCGGCGCCGACCAGTGTGAGCGAGGCGAACGACAACCATCCGAACGCCCGCTGTCGCATGTGGATCGAGATCAGCAGTGTTGATATCGCCAACGGGCCATCCAAGAAGAGAATCCCCGCTGCCCAATTCGAGATGAGCCATCCGATGCGGACCGGCCAGATGGCTCGGGGGGCGCCAGACACATTGACCGCGCCGAAGAGGCTCATGAATTCCACGCCCGCAATCCAGAGGGCGAATCGGTAAAACAGAACAACAGCGATGATCGTCGCGGGAAGGCCGAGCGCTACAAACGTCGCGCGGCGCAACCACCGTACGCCGTTGGTTTCGCCCTGTTTGCATCGTGCGTAGTGGAGCGTTGCAGGTTCTGGCTTTCTATCCGGCATCTGTTCATTGTGGACTCGCATCGTGATTGTTCGCCTTCATGACTCGAAGCGTTCGAACGGCGTTCCGCATTCCGGGCAGCGCGGTTCGGGCAGGCCGGTCAGGTTGTAGCCGCACTCCTGGCAGCGCTGCGCCATCTCGCGGAGCCGACGGAGGTCCCAGACCACTGCCACGCCGAGGGGACGGTCGTACCACAGACGCCGTCGGGCTTTTCGGGGGCCGCGCCACAGGGCGTCGACGCCCAGCAGGAATGTGATTGGTACCGTCAGCAGGGCGAGCGCGAGGTGCGCGGCTACACGCCAGAAGCCCACGGGCTCACCCGACGGATACAGAACTGTGCGGATTCCGGCGCTGCGTTGTCCGGCCGTCTGCTGGCCTCTCGCGAGGGGTCTGACGAGAAGAATGACGGCGGGCGCTGCCAGTATTGCCAGAACCTCTGCGCACGTGCTGATGAACCGCGTTACCGGGCTTTCGCTTGAAGCGAAAGGCAAGACAAGGAACACAGGAACGAATTCACCGAACAGTATAGCCGTGAAGCAGTACCACGCGCCGTCCACGATGCCGCCACAAACGCGCGCCGCCGGGTCGGCCAGCGACTCGTCGGTGGATGCCGGCTTCGTCGTCTGGGCCGGCGTGGTTGAGCCTTTGCCGAGTCCGTTCATTTGTGGCTACAATACCGTCCGGAAGAAGGAGGAGCCATGACCCATTCCGGTGGCTGTCTCGGATCATCCATGCTGGTATGGTGGGGGTGATGCCGTGACTCTCCGAAGCGAACGTGAGCTGAAGCGGACCCGAGAGAAGCTTTGTCTTCTCGAAACTCGCTACGAAGAGCTTCGGGCGGCCAGCGGCGGCGATGAAGAGCTGCGCGAGGCGTCCATGGAATCGCTCAAGCGCCTCATTAATCAACTCAAGGAAGAAATCGCGCGGTACGAAGCACATCAACCCGCGAAGTAGGGCGCGAAAACAAGGATCTTGTCCTTGCGTCTTTTCGCGTTTCGTGTGGCCAATACCTTCTTCTCTTCGAGGTCTTCGGGCCCTTCGTGGTTCAACTGTCTTTGTCTTCTGAGGCCTCGATGGCTAGTCCAGTCGACCGCAGGACGGCGGTCAGGCATCCACTCACGGGCAAACCCTCCGGTCTTCGGCCTGTCCCGACCTGCGTCGGGACCCAAGCCGCCCCGGCTCGCCCGGCACCTTGCCAGAAACCGCGATTCTGACGACGGTTTTTCGCCGGGAGTGATTGACGCGGGGCCCCGGCGGTCGTAATATGGCGCCGTGCGGTCGGCGGTTGCTGCGCGGGCAGCCGGGGCCGCGGGCCAGCTTGGCGCGCAGGGAAGCGGCGCGGACGATGCAGTCCGGCCCGAGAGCGGCACCTGCAATCACGTCCCCACGTCGCGCGAGGGATCGATCATGCGACTCGAACACAGAATCGGTATTGTGGTTTGTCTGGCGGTACTGGGCGTCGGTACGTGGTTCTTCATGACCCGCGACACGGGCACACAGGAACCGGTTGCGGCAGCGCCCGAGGCGAGCCCTGCGGCGACGGATGCATCAGAGGAGGTCAAACAGGCCTCACCCACGCCGACACACACACGCAGCCCGTTCGCGGATCGGCGTGACACGCGACGGCCGGAAAATCGGCCGGCGCCGTCGCTGAGCCTTTCCGTCGAAGCCGAGCGGTCAACGCTGCCGGGTATCCGGTCCGAGACGCCGCTGGATAATAGGACATCGTCTGTCGCAGACGCGACCCCGAAGCCGGTCGCGCCGGTGCTGACCGCCCCGCCGAGGGTCCAGACCCCGACGACCCGACCGGCCGCGGCGGTCGAGGCCCCGCCGATCAAACCGGCCGAGCCTGTCGCGGCGGCGCCAGAGCCGGCAGTCCAGACGCACGTCCTCCAAAAGGGTGAGTCCATCTCGCGGCTCGCGCAGAAGTACTATGGGAGCGAGCGGTTCGTTCCGCTGATCCTCGAAGCGAACAAGCAGATTCAGGATCCGCACCGCATTCCAGTCGGCGCCAAGATCACGATCCCGCCGGCACCGGAAGGGGCCAAGCCCGTAGCAGCCAAGCCCGCGGCAACCGAGCCCAAGACCGTCGCGGCCGCACCCGAGCAGTCATCACCGGCGACCGTCACCACCGCGGGCCCCCGTCAGCAGCCCCCCGGGACGCAGGCGTACGAGGTCACGCCGGACGACAACTGGAACAAGATCGCCGCACGCGTCTACGGGAGTGCCTCGCGCTGGCCGGAGCTGTTCGAGCTGAACAAACGCAGCCCGAACGAGACCCCCCGCATGCTGCGTGCCGGCGAGGTGATCTACATTCCCGCCACGGGGACGACGGATACGGCGCTGATCGGCAAGACCTCGTCGCCGTAGCCGCCGACGCTTGCCGTGACGCCGATGACCTGGTTTGTGCTGGGAACCCTCCTGACCGCCAGGGCCGCCTGACGCGGCTTGTCCGGACTGGCGCCTTGGCATATCATGGCGAGTATGACGCCTCTGACGATCAACCTGCCCGATGACCTTGCGCAGCGACTCCGTGAGATGTCCAATCGCGAGCAACGCTCGCCCGAAGACGCCGCCTGCGAGATCCTCCGAAAGCGGCTTATCCTGGATCGGTTTCATGACCTTTGCCGGGAGTCTGAGTCGTTGGCCAAGGCCGCCGGTTTCGAATCCGAAGACGACGTTCTGCGGGCCATTTCGTGAAAGTGGTATTGGATAGCAACGTTCTGGTGGCGGCATTCGGATTCGGGGGAATATGCCGGGCCATCGTGGACGTCTGCATCGACTCGCATGAACTCGTGCTCTCCGAGACTATCCTGGCCGAAGTCCATCGCCACCTGCAGGGCAAGCTCAACCATTCGCCCGCGATGGCTGATCAGCGCGTCTCCGCGTTGCGCGAGGCTGCGGCGGTTGTTACGCCGGTCGCCGTAGCCGCCGACGACCTGCCTGTGCTGGGGACTCTCCTGGCCGCCAAGGCCGACTGCTTGGTGACCGGCGACGGCGACCTTCTCGTCTTGGGTGAGTTCGGCGGCCATCCCATCCTGTCCCCTCGAGAATTCTGGCAGCGCCTGAAGTGATTCTCGGCCGGGGCCGGCCCATGCCACCGCATTGGCGGGCAAGGGCCGAAGCGTCGTCCGGGTGGGCCTGCGTTGACGGGTACACAACAAAGACCTTAGGATGGGCCATTCGGGCTGCCCGGACGGGCCGATGCCCGGTGAATGGAATCTGATGTTTGCAGTGATCAGCGATATCCACAGTAACCTTGAAGCCCTCCAGGTCGTGCTGGCCGACATCGAGGCCCGCGGCGTCGAGCGGATCTTCTGTCTCGGCGACGTGGTGGGCTACGGGCCCAGTCCGTGCGAGTGCATCGACCTGATCATCGACCGGTGCGAGGTTTGCCTCTGCGGCAACCACGACCACGCGGTGTTCTACGAACCGTACAACTTCAACGTCGGCGCCGAGCGTGCGGCTTACTGGACACGGCAGGTCTTCGAAAACGAGCCGAACAAGGCCGCCCGGGACCGCCGGTGGGAGTTCCTCGGCGGCCTGCCGATCCGATACGAGTCAGACGGGATGCTCTTCGTCCACGGCTCGCCGCGGCGGCCGGTGAATGAGTATCTCTTCGCCGACGACGTGTACACGAACCCGAACAAGCTGATGGCGAATTTCGAACGGATGGAGCATGTCGCGAGCTTCGTTGGCCATACCCACGTGCCCGGCGTCTTCATGGATGATCCGTATTTCGAGAGCCCCGACGAGCTGACCGAGCCCGGCCGGTACGAGATTGCTGATGACGACCGGGTCATTATCAACGTCGGCAGCGTAGGGCAGCCGCGCGATCGGGACCCCCGTGCCAGCTATGTCGTCGTCAACGAGGGCGAGGTGGAATTCATCCGCCTCGAATACGACGTCGAGTCGGTCGTTCAGAAGATCCTGGCGGTGGGCGAACTGGACGACTTCCTGGCGCACCGGCTGCTCGATGGTCGATAGAGCCTCGGGCAATCGGCGGTGGTGTTCGGCCGAGCCGTGCCTCAGGCCGTAACGACCCGCGTTCAACCGCAGTTACCGGAAAGAAGCGGCACACGGCGGATCGAGTTCCGTTTTCCAAGAGGACCCAATGGAAACCCGGCGACTACTGGTGGCATTGTTGGCGTCGATGGGCGCATTCCTGTTGTGGCTGGCGATTTCGCCGCGTCTGTTCCCGGCGCCGACAACGCAACCGGCCGCGTCGACGCAGCCGACGACGACGATGGCAGACGCCGAAACGCCGGCCGACGTGCCGGCGACGGCGGAGGCAGTCGAGCCCGTAGCGACAACGGCCGCCGTGACGACCGCCGCGGCACCGGCAGCGGGCCAGCTTGTGGCCGACGGCGCGATCACGCAGCAGACGCTTTCCGTGGGCAGCGTGGCGGACGACAGTCCCTACCCGATGGAGATCCAGTTCACCAACCGCGGCGCGGCGATCGAAACCGTCCACCTGCGGGATTTCAAGAAGCAAGTCGGGGCAAGCGATCCGTATCCCCTGCTCGATGCGGTCGAGGATGAGGCGAGCGGACAGTCGTTCTATTCGTTCGCCACGGCGAAGCTGCGCATCGAGACATTCCAGCAGGATATCGAGCTGGCCGATCTCCCGTGGTCCATCGATCGTGATGCCTGCACCGAGACGACCACCGTTTTTCACGTAACGGTCAAACGCAGCGCCGAGCCGGTGCTCGAGGTGAGCAAGACCTACACACTGGCGCAGGCCGGCACGCGGGCCGAGCCCGGCACGGAAACCGATGCGAACCGCCGACACGATGTGACGCTCACGTATTCGTTTCGCAATCTGACGTCGCAACCGCTGAGCGTCATCCTCGTGCAGCGCGGACCGGTCGGAATTCATCGCGAGGATCCGCGAACCGACTGGCGTGGCATCGGCGCGGCGATCCGTGAGGGCAGCACGGTCAAGATCGACAAGAAGCACGGCCGCAAGGAGGTCGTCGGCGACAAGCGCGTTGATCTGGGCCAGGACCAGGAGACGACGAGGGTCGAATGGCTGTCGCTGGCGAACAAGTATTTCGCATGCGTGCTGCGGCCGGATCGCGATGCGAACAGCAACCTGCGCGTGGCCAAGAGCGAGGCACGCAGCTTGACGCGGAATGACTCGGACACATTCGCCGAGGATCTGACGTACGAGGTGGTCCTGGCGCCGCTGACGGTGCCGGCTGGCGGGACCACCGACGTGCAATTCGACTGCTATCTCGGGCCGAAGTCCAAGGTCGCGTTCGAGGACGTGGCCGACTACGCGGCGCACAACTACATGGCCATGATCGAGGTGGACTTCTACTGCTGCGCCCCGGCGCCGGTGGCGAAGTTCATGATGTGGCTCCTGCAGAAACTCTACTGGCCGGTCAAGAACTACGGCGTGGCGATCATTCTGCTCGTGCTCATCGTCCGGGCGATCCTGCATCCCATCACGAAGGCCGGACAGGTCAACATGATGAAGATGCAGAAACAGATGGGCAAGCTGCAGCCGAAGATTGACGAACTCAAACGCAAGCACGGCAACGACAAACAGAAGATCAGCCAGGACACGATGGAGCTGTACCGCGAGGCGGGCATTTCACCGGCGTCGCAGTTGCTGACCTGTCTGCCCATGGGCCTCCAGCTTCCGATCTGGGCGGGGCTGTGGGCGGCGTTGAGTTCGATCGTCGAGATGCGGCACGCGCCGTTCGACGGCTGGTGGATCAAGGACCTCGCCGGGCCGGATGCACTGATTCCCTTTGGCCAGACCTTCGACATTCCCCTGCTGGGCAGTATCGTCGGGCCCGTCAGCGGGTTCAATCTGCTGCCGATCCTTCTGTCGGTCACGATGTACCTGCAGCAGAAGCTGATGCCGAAGGCGTCCGCCAGCACGGCCGGCAAGGGCGGCGACCAGATGGCCCAGCAGCAGAAGATGATGAGCTTCATGACCATCTTCTTCGGGCTCATGCTCTACAACGCTCCGAGTGGCCTGAACCTCTATATCATGAGCAGCAACCTCTTCGGCATCATCGAGCAGTGGCGGATTCGCAAGCACGTCAAGGTGCTTGAGGAGCACGAGAAGGCCCAGCCGGCCGGCGGCAGCGCCGCAAGCAAGCTGAAGAAGCCACGATTCTTCGCCTGGCTCGAGAAGAAGGCGGAAGAGGCCAAGAAGCTCCCAAGCGACAAGCCGCGCCGGTAAGTCACGGCCGATCGCTGCGATTCGCATTTCAACGGTCCCAACCGATCGGCAGTGTGCCCATAGCGGCGGCATGGCTCCCGCATCGGTACCCACCAGAAGATGCGATTGTCGCTTGACTCGCGGTATTGCGAGGCCAATAATCGGCGACCGCGCGGACAGGGGCAAGCCTTAAATCCATGCGGTTACTGGTTTTACATTGCGGCTCGGGCTGGTGCGTCGCGGTGGACGCGCGAAGGCCGGGCCGGAAGCTGGACGCGCAACGAAGAAAACGGAGGACAGTGATGCCGCTGGTAACTTCACCCGCTCCCACGTTTACGGCCAAGGCTGTCGTCGGGACCGAGATCGTCGAACTAACCTGGGAGAAGATCCACGAGAAAAAATGGCTCGTGCTGTTCTTCTACCCGCTGGATTTCACGTTCGTCTGTCCGACGGAGATCATCGCGTTCAGCGACGCCAAGGCGAAATTCGACGAGATCGGCGCCAAGGTGGCGGCCGTCTCTGTCGACAGCGCTTTCACGCACCTGGCCTGGGTCAACACGCCGCGCAAGGACGGCGGCCTGGGCAAGGTGTCGTTCCCGCTGATTGCCGACCTGAACAAG
>JAFGKA010000085.1 GCA_016928855.1 Phycisphaerae bacterium | reverse complement strand
TGATGTGGATCCGGCGCTATCGCGAAAACACCCGCGCCGGGATACGATTTGCCGTCTACGGCGAAAAGGTGATCATCCTGGAGTACTCGAAGCTCAAACCCGTCGACGTGGAGGCCGACGACTGATGAAACACACCGAACCGGCATTGCAGATCGACATCCGTGGCGCGACCAGCGCCAAGCTGGCCAAAGCCCACCGCCTGAATCCCAGCGACCTGCAGGGCATCGAGCCACGCATCCGCGCCGTGCTGAAGCGCATGGCCGCCGAACGGACCCAAGGCAAGCACCGATACCGCGAACTGCCCTACCGACTGGTCGAATGTCGTACCATCCAGGCGCTGGCCGCCGAGTACCGCCCGCAGGTCGAGAACCTCGTCGTGCTCGGCATCGGCGGCTCGGCCCTGGGCAACATCGCGCTGCAGACGGCGCTGAACTCGCCGTTCTACAACGTGCAGCCGCGCGAGCGGCGCGGCGGGCCGCGACTGTTCGTGATCGACAATGTCGATGCGACGTACGTGGGCGACCTGCTCGATCTGCTCGATGATGAACTGCCCAACACGCTGTTCAACGTGATCAGCAAGTCCGGCGAAACCGCCGAGACTTCGTCGCAGTTCCTAATCATGCGAGAGCTGCTCCGCAAGCGCCTGGGGCCACTGGGCGCCCGGCGGAACATCCTCGTGACCACGGATGCCAGCCACGGCTCGATGCGGGCAATCGTTGATCGCGAAGGCTACCGCTCGCTGATCGTACCCGACGGCGTCGGCGGCCGCTTCAGCGTGCTCAGCCCGGTCGGCCTGTTCAGCGCAGCGATGTGCGGTATCGACATCGAGCAACTTCTCGCCGGGGCGGCCGCCATGGACCGCCGGCTTGATGCCCCGCGCCTGGCCGCCAACCCTGCGGCGACGATCGCCGCCGTGAAGTACCTCTACACCCAGCGTGGCAAGCCGCTGCACGTGATGATGCCGTACAGCCAGCAGCTTCGGGACATGGCCGACTGGTATCGCCAGCTCTGGGCCGAGAGCCTTGGCAAGCGGTACGACGAGCAGGGGCGGCGCGAGGTCTTTGCCGGCGCGACGCCGATCAAGGCCCTCGGCGCGACCGATCAGCATTCGCAGGTCCAGCTCTATCGCGAAGGCCCGAACGACAAGCTGATCGTCTTCCTCGAAGTCGAGGAGCCGGCACGCGACGTGACGATCCCGCACGCCTTCGCGGACGTCGAAGCGATGCGCTACCTCGGCGGCGCGACAGTGCACGGCTTGCTCAACGCGGAGAAGAAGGCGACTGAGCAGGCACTGCAGGTCAGTCAGCGGCCGACGATGACGATCCGATTCCCGCGGATCTCGGCGCATGCCGTGGGCCAGTTCATCTATCTGTACGAGGTGGCTACGACGATCATGGGCTACCTGCTCGGCATCGACCCATACGACCAGCCGGCAGTCGAGTTAGGCAAGAAGATCACGTTCCATCTGATGGGCCGGCGCGGCTACGAGACGCGGCCGACGGAGTAGCAAGGAGTACACGCGATAGTGCCGCTTTCGGTTGGTGGCTTTCGTTGATCTGGGGTGCCACTGGCAGCTTGTCTGCCAGTGCTCGGCCGACCAAGGCGCCGGGTGCCACTGGTCCCGACGGACGTCGGGCCCCGCCAGTGCTTACGGGACCAAGCCACCCGGCCGTCAAGGATCGCAACTGGGTTGCCGAAAGCAGCACCAGGCAACACGAGCACGGAGGATCGCATGCGACAGGCAGTCATCATGGCCGGAGGCGCGGGCACGCGGCTGTGGCCTCTCAGTCTGACGGCACGCCCCAAACAGCTCATGCACATCGTTGAGGGCAAGAGTCTCCTGCGGCTTTCGTTCGAACGCCTCTACGACTGGCTGCCAGCGTCGCAGATCCACGTGATCACCAGCGCCGCACACCTGCCGCAGGTGCAGCAGGAGCTGCCGGAGATGCCCGCGGCGAACCTGATCGGCGAGCCCTGCGGGCGCGATACCGTTAACGCGATCGGACTGTGCGCGCATCTGCTCGGCCGCTCCGATCCCGACGGCACAATGGGCATCTTCACCGCCGACCACATCATCCGGCCGATCCCGACGTTCCGCGAGGCGGTCGAGAAGGCCTACGAAACGGCCGAACAGTTCCCGGACGCGCTCGTCACGTTCGGCATCAAGCCGACGCATCCGCATACCGGCCTCGGCTACGTCCAGCGCGGCAAGCCGATCGGCCCGGGCGTGCACGAGGTCGTGCAGTTCAAGGAGAAGCCCGAACTCGCCGTCGCGGAACGGTACGTCGCCAGCGGCGAATACCTGTGGAACAGCGGCATGTTCGTCTGGCGCAGCTCGGCGTTTCTGGCCGAGTTGCAGCGCCACGTCCCGGATTCGCATGAGAAGCTCGGCCGTATCGCCGCCGCCGACGGCCCCGAACGCCAGAAGCAGCTCGAAGCGCTGTTCCCGACACTAACGAAGATCTCGGTGGACTTCGCGATCATGGAGAAGGCCCGACAGGTACTCGTGGTGGAGATGCCGGTGCAGTGGCTGGATGTCGGCTCGTGGACGGCCCTGACCGAGGTTTTGGCGCCCGATGCCGAGGGCAACGTCCGCACCGGCGGCGCGCACCGGACGCTCGACGCCCGCGGCAACATCCTCGTGGCCGAGGGCGAGCACCTGATCGCCACGATCGGCGTCAGCGACCTCGTCGTCATCGCCGGCCCGACCGCCACGCTCGTCTGCCACAAAAACGACGTCCAACGCATCAAGCATCTGGTCGAAACCCTCCAAAACGAGGGGCTGACCAAGTACCTCTAGAAAAAGGGGACGCGGCTCTTTGTGACGTCTTTATGGCACCTGGTGGCATGGGTCCCGACGTGACGTCGGGAGAGGCCGAAGGCCGCAGGGTTTGCCCGTGGGACCGTCGCACCGTCGTGTGTTCGTAGGGTGTTCTCGCAGCCACACTGCTCGGATAAGAAAACGGGAATAGGAAAACGGGACAGGTTCGTTTGTTGCGCCGCGGCATATCTGATGATCTCGCTCCATACGTTGCTTAAAACGAACCTGTCCCGTTTCCCGGCTTCGAGGCCGATCGGCATGAGCACCCGCAGAATCTGAACCACGCCCCCCGGGCCTGGCGCGCGGATTCCCACGGCATATACCCCGTCCGCTCGCACGCGGCCGATTCGGCCCTCGCGCCTGCACGCACGAGGCATAACGGCGGCTCTGTGCGGCCCCTGGCAGCCGGAGGCCACGCCAGACGACGCCTCGACGCCCCCTTGCAGCCGAGCCTCTGAGCAGCTATGACTTCGGCATCACCTCGTACGGTGGGAAAGGAACACATCGTGCAGCGATTCATCGTGCGAAGCAGGGTTCTCGCGGTCGTGCTTATCCTCGGTGCCACGATTGAAACAGGAATTCACATAGCAGAGGCGGCGCCCTTGTCGTCGTCGGACTTCGACGGCGACGGTGACGTGGACCTGACGGACTTCGGGGGCTTTCAGGCCTGTTTTAACGGGCCGAATCGGTCGCCAACGATCTTCTGCGCAGTTGATGCTGACTTGGACAACGACAACGATGTAGACTTGACCGACTTCGCCGTATTCGCGGCGTGCTTCAACGGTCCCAACCGCATGCCGGCGTGCCCGGCAGATTTGCTGCCCGGTATGGTCCTGATCCCCGGTGGCGAATTCCTGATGGGCAATTCCTTCACTGGTGAGGGAGAGCCGCGGGAGCTACCCCGTCATGCGGTGTGCGTGGATGCGTTCTACATGGATGTCACCGAGGTGACGAATCAGCAGTATGCCGACGCGTTGAACTGGGCGCTGGCTCAGGGCAACCAGATCACGGTGACCGACGGCGTGGTCTACAAGTTCAACAGCGGGACAAGCTACCCGTACATCAGCACGACATCGGCGCCGCCCGGAGACCCAAATTACGGCGAGTACGCCCGGATTACGTGGAACGCCGGCACGTTTGACGTGGTCTCCACCAGCAAGAAGAATCACCCCGTTGTCGCAGTGAGCTGGTACGGTGCCGTGGCGTATGCCAACTGGCGGAGCGGTATGGAGGGCCGACCGTTGGGCTACGACTTGTCCACGTGGGAGTGCGACTTCGACGCCAGCGGCTACCGCCTGCCGACCGAGGCCGAATGGGAGAGAGCCGCTCGCGGTGGCGTGGCCGGGCATCGCTTCCCCTGGGCGGATTCGGACTACATCCAGCACGCTCGGGCGAACTACTTCAGCTCGGCTACTTACTGGTACGACACGAGTCCGACGCGGGACCATCACCCGTTGTGGGGTGTGGGAAATCCCCCATATACGAGTCCCGTGGGCTTCTTCACTGGAGAGCTGCGACAGAAAGTCCATTTCGACTGGCCCGGCACGGAGACGAGCTATCAAACCTTGAACGACGCGAACGATTACGGCCTACGGGACATGGGGGGCAACGTGTGGGAATGGTGCAACGACTGGTATAGCGAGACCTACTACCAATGGTGTGAAGATAACTGTGAAACTCCTTGTCGTAACCCGCGCGGGCCGGAGGCGCCCCAGTCGCAGCGGGTCGTTCGCGGCGGCGGTTGGAACGACGGTACCGACTGGAGCCGGCCAGCGGCTCGCTACTACGACCCTCCGCAGCAACGCCATCACAACATGCACGGGCTCCGGGTTGTCCTGGGCTTTCCGTAGCCCTTTGCCCGCGGCCTTCGTCGCCGCAGTGCGTGGGAATGACGAAACGCGATTCCACGGTCTGGGCAATCGGGGAACACTATACTCATTTCTTAATGAGTTGGACCGGTTGACCGAGGTTTGGGCTGCCGACGGCACAACGCTCCTGGCCAGCCACACGGACAACCACCGCAACCAGTTGGCAGCTCCTGAAATGCAACTGCCGCACGCCAAGCAGACGTGCGGCAGGAAGGGAACCCGCGCCGCGGAGGACTCGAACCTCCAACCTTCGGTTCCGTAGACCGATGCTCTATCCAATTAAGCTAGCGGCGCT
>JAFGKA010000601.1 GCA_016928855.1 Phycisphaerae bacterium | reverse complement strand
TTGTGGACGCCGGTCAAGCTGGGCGAGAAGACGTTCTGGGCCTACGGCGGCGACTTCGGCCCGCCCGGCACCCCGAGTGATGACAACTTCTGCTGCAACGGGCTGGTTTCGCCGGACCGCGTGCCGCATCCGGGCCTGGCGGCGGTCAAGAAGGTCTATCAATACGTGCACGTCAAGCCGGCGGACCTCGCCAAAGGCCAGGTCGAGATCACGAACAGGTACGACTTCACGAATCTCGAGGAGGTCGCCGAGTGCCAGTGGCAGGTGCAGGCCGACGGCGAGGTGCTCCAGAACGGCAAGCTCGACAAAGTGGAACTCCCGCCCGGCCAGAGCATCGTCGTCACGGTACCGTTCGAGGTCATTACGCCAAAGCCGGGTGTCGAGTACTTCGTGAATTTCTCGTTCCGGCTGCTCGCCGATACGTCCTGGGCCAAACGCGGGCACGAACTGGCCTGGGCGCAGCTCGAACTGCCCGTCCGTATACCGGCGCCGGCACTGGCTATGGCGGACATGGCTCCCGTCAAGCTCGTGCGCGACGGCGGCCGCGTGGTGGTGTCGGCGGGCGACTCGGTGTGGACGCTCGACACGACAAGCGGCCTGCTCGTCTCGTGGCGATTCAACGACGTTGAGTTAGTCCAGGAGCCGTTGCGACCGCACTTCTGGCGGGCGCCGACCGACAACGATCGCGGCTACGATATGGCCAAGCATCTCGGCATCTGGCGCCATGCCGGCCGGGAGTGGAAGGCCGACGATGTTGAGGTGGCCACGGTTTCGCCGCAACTCGTTGTGATTACGGCCAAAGCCAAGCTGCCGACAGTCGAGTCACAGTGCGATGTATCCTATCGATTCTGGGGCTCGGGCGATGTCGAAGTCGAAATGCGATTTGCCCCAGGCGAGAAGAAGCTGCCCGAGATGGCACGCTTCGGGATGCAGATGGCGATGCCCGGCGCATTCGAACGCATCACCTGGTTCGGCCCTGGGCCGGTCGAAACCTATTGCGATCGCAAGGACGCGCCCGTTGGCGTGTATTCCGGCTCGGTGGCCGAGCAGTTCTGTATGGACTACTCCGAGCCGGGCGAGTCAGGCAACAAGGTCGATGTCCGGTGGGCCGCCATCACGCGCGTCGATGGCGTCGGTCTTCTGGCCGTCGGCGAGCCGCTGCTGAGCGTCAACGCGCTGCCGTTTACCACCGACGACCTCCAGGGCCCGAAGCATCCGCACGAGATTCCGATCCGCGATTTCACCACGCTGAACCTCGATCATATGCAGATCGGCGTCGGCGGTGACAACAGTTGGGGCCACAAGCCGCATGATGAATATCGCATCCAGCCCGTCGCGCAAGCGTACCGCTTCCGGCTGCGGGCCGTGACGATGGAGACCGAATCGCCGGCCGAGCTGAGTAAGTACACGCTGCCCCAGGCGGAGTAACGCGATTACGGAAGCCTCGCAGGTCGCGCCGGCTGCGAGGTCGGCGCCGTTGTGGCTGGCCGGTTGCAGGCGGCCACGAGGTGGGCCAGGCCGAGTGGGCTGCTGTGGACCTTCTCCAACGGCAACGTGTGAGCCATTTCGAGCAGCCGCTCGCGCGCCCCGCGACAATAGGTGGCCAGCCGGCCCCACCGCAGAACCTGACCCGCGAGGTTCTTCGGGTCGCCGGTGCCGCCGACGGTGTTGGCGACCGAACCGTCCGGGCGGATGACGTGCGCGAGCAGCGTCTTCTCGAGCCGGACGAGGTCTTCGCCAGTGAAGACAATGTCGCGTTCGGCGCAGAGCACGATGAAATCCACGTTGATCGCGGCGTGCGAGATATCCTCAAAGCCCTGGCCCACACCATCCAGTGGCGGCCAGTAGGCCCATAGATAGGCGCCGTCGTCCGCCTTGCGAAGCCGGTTCTTCAGGAACCAGGCGAGCCGGCGGATCCGTTCGCGATGCTGCGGCTTGCCCGTCGCGTCATCGATGAAGAGCCAGGCACAGCCCAGCGCGTTCTGCTGGTTCAATGGCAATAGCTTTCCCGTACGACGGTTGTTCAGGTAGCCCTCGTTCTCGCCGGGGCCGTCGGTGTACTGGTCCGCGTGGACGGCGACGGCTTCCTCGGCGATCCGGAGAAACCGTTCGGCGGCCTCGGCATACCGCTTCGACAGAACCGGGTCGCGGCGGACGGTGCCGGCGAAGCGGGCCATGGGGGCGGCGATGACGCCGGTATGGACGGCGAAGACGTAGTGCTCGCCCTGGGAATAGTGCGCCGAGCCCCAGGCGGGCATGATCCTGCCGCGAACGACATCCCGTCGGTTCTGGCGGTCATCCCGGGCGGCGGCGGCCCAGTCGGCCAACTTCACAAACAGCTCTGCATACCGGACATCGCGTGTCGCCTCCAGCATCTCTGCCAGCGCAGCCAGCGTATAGGCCTCTTTCCACGCCATTCGGCCGGTAACGGTCTTTGGCGGCCTGGCGACGGCCGCCTCGACCTGAGCCGTGATTTGCCCGTCGAAACGCTCGATAAGCCAGGTCCGCTCCGCATCCACGTCCGCCGCGAGGGTCGCGATCGGCCCGATGATCAGGAAGACCAGAATGGCACGCCCGATTGCTCTACCGGCCATCGTGAAAGACCTCCGTGTTTCAGCCTCGGCGTCGGGCGGGGCTCGCGCTACCCCGCGCTACCCCGTCCGATGGATCATCGGCGGTGATCCCCGTGACCGCAAGCCATCGGTGCGGCGACCGACGGGACGAGGCTTTGGTCCGCTTGACGCGATGGGCGCCGTGCGGATATACTCGTGGGCGCGTAAATGCGCGTTATTGCATTACCTTTTACGTGGCCTGAAGTTGCTGTCGCGGCGAGGCGAAACGGGCTTGGCGTGCGGCGGCAAGAAAGGAGATCCAAGGAATACGCTGATCCCACTGAAGAGTGGGGGAGCTTTTTCGCGCTGTATCGAGGAACCAGGGACCACTTCGCTGCTGACTCCGGCGCTGGGATGACAACGGAGTCGCGACGAAGTCGAAAACGACCTGTGGAAGTATAAGTCTCAATTGTCGAACAACGTCGGTGGCCCGCCCTGGGGGGTGTGGAACCGACGGGGAGTATGAGCACTGCTCCAGAACACGACTGAACGTTTATCCCACAGTACGTTCTGACTGGGCCGGCACCTGCGCCGAGAGCAGGTGCGTACTCAGCGCATCGCTTTCCCCGCAACTCTGCGTGGGGATCATTCCGTCGAATTTGACGATCGGGAGGGTGTTTGTCCTGCGCGAACCGGTATACCGGTGCGCAAGGGGCGTGGTGTAGCCGACTTCGCGTGAGGTTGGCGAAAAGGTCAAACTGCACGGAGTTGCCGTGTCAGAACTAACGACGAATACGTCCGGGAAGGTAGACAATGGGACTGTACTGTATGGTTGCAACGGTCCCGTTGAGCGGGGCGATTCTGTTGGGGATCGTCGCTCTGCTGGTCGGGGCGGGTGCCTGTTATGGCCTGAGCCTCTTGCTCGGTCAGTCCAGGTATCGGGCGGCCCAGATGGCGGCGGAGCGTCTGCTTAACGAGACGAAGGAGAAATCGGAGAACATCGTCAAGGCCGCTCGCCTTGAGGCGAAAGAGGAAGCCATTCGACTGAAGGAGGAACTTGAGAGCGAGGCGTCCGCCGCGCGAACGGAGTTGAAGGAAACTGAGCGTCGGCTGACCAAACGCGAAGACAACCTGGAGAAGAAGCTCGATGCGCTCAGCGCCCAGGAGCGATCGCTCCAGAGCCAGGAACAGAGACTCAAGGATCGCGAGGAGAAACTGACGGCCAAGGATGAGGAGCTTTCCGACATCCTCGGCCAGCAGCGCGATCAGTTGCTGCGAATTTCCGGCATGGGCGTCGAGGAGGCGAAAGAGCTGCTCCTGTCACGGATCGAGCAGGAGGTTGAGCACGAGGCCGCCACTATCGTGGAAAACGCGATCTCCAACGCGAAGGAGACCGCCGAAGAGAAATCGCGCGAGATCATCCTGACGGCTGTTCAGCGCTATGCCGCCGAGCATACCAGCGACCATACCGTCAGCGCGGTCGATATCCCGTCGGACGACATGAAGGGTCGTGTCATCGGCCGCGAGGGGCGAAACATTCGGGCGTTCGAGAAGGCGACCGGTGTGGACGTCATCGTAGATGACACCCCGGGCGTCGTCGTCGTCAGCGCGTTTGACCCGGTACGGCGCGAAGTGGCCCGCCTGTCCATGGAGAAGCTCATCCAGGACGGCCGGATTCACCCCGCCCGCATCGAGGAAATCGTCGAGCAGACCCGGCACGAGGTCGAGAAGCAGATCGTCGAGATCGGCAAGAAGGCTGGTATGGAGGCCAACGTCGGCGGGCTGCACCGCAAGCAGATCGACCTGCTCGGCCGGCTGAACTTCCGCACGAGCTATGGCCAGAACGTTCTCCGGCACAGCATTGAGGTGGCCTACCTCTGTCAGATCATGGCCGACGAACTCGGGCTCGACGGGACGATCGCACGGCGGTGCGGGCTTCTGCACGATATCGGCAAGGCCGTGGACCATGAGGTCGAGGGGGGCCACCCGGAGATCGGGGCGGATATCTGCAAGCGGTTCAATGAGAGGCCCGAAGTGCTCAACGCGATCGCCGGCCACCATGGCGACATTCCGGCGACGAGTCCGTACACTCCGCTCGTGGCGGCGGCCGATGCGATCAGCGCTTCGCGGCCCGGCGGGCGGCGGGAATCGCTCGAACGCTACATCAAGCGGCTCGAAGCGCTGGAAAGCATCGCGAACGAGTTCGAGGGCGTCAAACAGTCGTACGCCATTCAGGCCGGCCGCGAGGTGCGCGTCATCGTCGACGCCAACCGTGTGGACGACTGCATGGCCATGAAGATTGCCCGCGACATCGCCAAGCGGATCGAAGTCGAGATGACCTACCCCGGCGAGGTGAAGGTCACGCTTCTGCGCGAGGTCCGTGCGATCGAATTCGCCCGGTAGCCCCGCGGGGCCGTTCGACTGCGGCGGGGAAGAAGGGGGGCCCCGCCGTCGTTCGGGGCCTGGCCGGCTGCGCGTCGGTACTAGCAGGCGGTCTTGTCCGGCCTCGGTCGTCCTTGCCGGCGATTGATGCCCGCGGACATGGCCCGTATCGGCGGCATCGGCGAGTTTCTGTTGCCGCGGAGTGGCCTGCTGAGAAGCAACGCCCCCGTTAACCACGCCTCATTCCGGCCGCCAACAGCAGTGATAGTCCCCTCTCTCGGCACGACGGGCTTCTCCGAGCCTCGAGCCTGATTCCTCCGCTATTCTCCGCCACCCGCATCGGATCGGCCCGCCCCCGGTAGAAAGAGTGGAAACGGTCTGAAACGAAATCCGTCCTCGATCCACATACAGGTACGTGAACCGCGTGACCCTCGCCGGGGATATGCCGCTGCGTGACGCCGAGCGCCAGGATGGGCCGCTGCCGGGCCCCGCGCCGTGCCTGAGCGGCATGGCCGGCCCGATCGAGCAGCACCGGCGTGCGCCGGAGTTCGCCACCTGGCTCGATGCGATGCGGCCGCGGCTGATCCGGCTGGCGATGCGGTTCACCTGGAACGTCCACGATGCGGAGGAAGTCGCCCAGGAGGCGCTGGCCACCGCATGGCAGCGCATCGAACGACTCAAGGATCCAGCAAAGCGAAACGCATGGCTCTATTCGATCACAGTCAACCTGAGCCTCAACCGTGTGCGGCGACCGAAGCACGCCCCGCTCCCGCCGGCCGCGAGCATCGCCGACAGCCGAGACCAGGGCGAAGCTGCATCGGCAGCCGAGGAACTGATGCAGCGCGTCCGTCAGGCTGCCGGGCAACTCCCCGACAACCAGCGAGCGGCCCTGGTTCTCCGCGACATGGAAGAACTGCCTTACGAGGCGATCGCAACGATCCTGAAGAAACGACCCGCGGCGGTACGCCTGCTGGTCCACCGCGCCCGCGAAGGTATACGAACAACGTTGCTGAGACGTTGCCCCGAGTGTTTTGGACCGGACACATGAGCCCCGAAGGGGCGAAGGTATGTAGCCAGGGGCGAAAGCCCCTGGTCCAAACATCTCGAGTACGCACCAGCCCCAGAGGGGCGACGGTCAGCAGCCAGGGGCGTAAGCCCCTGGAACACACGGCGTTCGCATACGTGAGCCCCGAAGGGGCGACAGAACGCACGCGTTACTACGTGCGGCATGTTCACGTGCAGCCGTCACCGATTCGTCCTCAGTGCAGGCACGAATCTGCCGCCCCGCCGGGGCTGATTAGTCGATACGGCCCCCTTTCCAGGGGCTCACGCTCCTGGCTACTGACTGTCGCCCCTACGGGGCTGCGACCCTCTCGGATCCCCGCGCAACTGCAATGCCGCCCTCTGCGAGCAAACGGCGACGAAAACATGGCAACCCGCGAGACGTCAGCCGTTACGACCACACCCACAGATCTTCGCATACTTCAGCACGGCTCACAGAGCAGTAGCACACCGATTGAAATCGCGGATGCGAAGTTGGTGCAGCCATGAAATGCAGCGCCGTCCGAACAGCCATACAACGTAACATCGACGGCGAACTGACCGCCGACGCCCGCGAAGCGCTCACGACGCACGTGGCCGGCTGTCCTTCATGCCGCGCGTATCAGCAGCAAATGACGGCGATTCGATCCGCGTTGCACGACCTCGCCGTCGCAACGGAAACACCGGATGTTACACCAGCCCCGCTCACCTTCCCGGCGCCGCGACAGCACCGCTGGGCGATCCCGTTCGCTGCTGCAGCAGCCATCGCGATTTGCGCCAGCGGCTGGCTCATCATGCACACGATGCGAACAACCGAAAACGCCGCACCGCCAATCGTGCATCTGCCCGACGAAACACCGCAACTGGCGAAGCTCCCAACGCCAACGCCAGAGCCCGCACACGCCGCACCGCGCCAGCGCGCACGGGTCCGCTTCGACCCGAGCCAGAACGTCATCGCGGTCCCGTACGAAACGAAACATTCGAACGTAACGTTGATATGGGTCTACCCGTCTATCAAGACGGCGCAGGCCACCGGCAATGACGCGACAGAATCCACCGAAACCAATCCAAGGAGTAACCTATGATTACCAACGACCGAAGCCGTTCGCCCCGTTCGTGGAAACACGTTGTCCTGATCCTGACCGCCGCCAGCACGCTCTTCGCCGTCTCGGCGGCCGGCCAGAACACCGACAAACCGCCTCAGCCACGGCGCGCAGTCCCGCCGATGCAGGTCACGACCGACATTCCGGTCCCGCCGCATGACCCGGCGAATCCGCGCCTGATCAAGGTATTCCAGCTTCAGCACGCGCGGGCGATGGAGGCCGCGCAGACGATTGCCGCCGCGGTCGCCGAACCCGACGGCACCCGCATCACGTGCGCCGCGGACCCGCAGACGAACAGCCTCGTTATCTCGGCTACGGAACCGACAATGAAGAAGGTCACCGAGCTGATCGCGTCGCTGGACACCGCGCGGCCCGAAACACAGATCCGAACGCAGATCATCCGCGTTGAACACGGCAATGTCTCCGGCGTCGCCCGCGCCGTCAGCGAAGCCTTTCGACGCGAGGGGACAATCGCACCCGTGCCCGGCACCAATCAACTCATCATCAAAGGCCCGCCGGACATGATCAAGCAGGCGATCGATCTCGCCAGCCAACTGGATATAGCGGGAGAAACACCGTCCGACGAATCGTCATCCATCCGAATCTATGATATCCGGCATGCGAACGTCGTGACCCTCCGGGATATCCTGGCAAACATCTTCTGTGATGCGGCCACCATCCAGGCCGAACAAGACACGCACAAGCTGATCGTTCAAACCAACGCCAATACGCACGAACGAATTGCATCCGTCCTCGGCGAACTCGACCGTACTGACGAGGGTGCCGCGGACGGAAGCGTCAGGACGCAGATTGTCACCCTCCGCCATGCCCGGCTGACGGATGAGTTGCAGCAAGCGGTGGAGCTGGCCATGAGTGACGATGGCGCCTTCGCCGTAGACGCCTCGCGCAACCTAGTCATCGTCCGAGGTACCGAGGCGGAGATCCGCAACGTCGAAGCTCTGCTGGAAACACTTGATCAGCCGAGCCCGCCAGCCGCGACAACGCCGCCGACGGCCTTACGTGTCCGCGTGATCTGGCTGATGAGCGGGCTGCAGCGCGAAGCGCCAGCGCCGCCCGCCGATATCGCCGAGGTGATTGAGGAACTCGAGCGAATCGGCGTGACCGACCTGCGCCTCGCCGCGCAGGCCGTCGTGCAAACGGCTGGCGACCGGGGCGAATTCAAGATCGGCTGCGCCCCGATGCTCGACAACCCCTGCGAGCTGAGGATCGTGGGCCAGGTACGCCAGGAAGCGGATCAACCAGCTCATCTGGACATCAGCATCCGCGGCATCGAACAAGTCCCCGCAGAGCCGCTTCCACCCGGTAGCGCCTACAAGCCGGCTCGCAGTGGAATCACGCGGTCCATATGCGATCTCGAGACCACGGTGGTTGCCCCGCTGAACCACAAGGTCGTGCTCTGCGCGAGCCCCATCGATACGGCCACGTCCGTGCTCATCGTGCAGGTGCTGCCCGGCACGTAGTCCCGACGTGCGTCGGGACCTGCCAGTGAACCGCAGCAGACAACGACCCGCGCGGACGGCAACCCGATCCGCGCGGGCCCGTTGCTTTTGCGGCCGCGGACGTTATCCTCGCGTCCTTTCCGATCGGGTGGCCCATCCCTGCGAAGCAGGGGTGGGGTCGCGATGATCGAGTTTTGCATCGGGCGCTCGTCCCGTACGACGTGCGGCGCGAGTCCCGTCCCGCGCACAGAGGCCGCCCGCGAGCTCGATCCGATGACCGCTTGCCCACGGGCAGGCGCCGCCCAGATGGCCGACAATCCAAGGAGATACGTGCGATGGCCAAGAAGGTGAAGAAAGTGGTGCTGGCGTATTCCGGCGGCCTGGACACGAGCGTGATCCTGCCCTGGATTCGTGAGACGTACGATTGCGAAGTGATCGCCTATGCCGCCGAGCTCGGCCAGGGCGACGAGCTGCGAAACATCCGCCGCAAGGCCCTCAAGAGCGGCGCGAGCGAATGCGTGATCCGTGACCTGCGCGACGAGTTCGCGCGGGACTTCATCTGGCCGATGCTCAAGAGCGGCGCCGTCTACGAGAAGCTCTACATGCTCGGCACGTCGATCGCCCGCCCGCTGATCGCCAAGGAGCAGGTGCGCGTTGCTCACGAGTTCGGCGCCGACGCCGTCGCCCACGGCGCTACCGGCAAGGGCAACGACCAGGTCCGCTTCGAAGTGACCTACATGGCCCTCGATCCGAGCCTGACGATCATCGCGCCGTGGAAGGACCCGCGCTTCGAACTGACCAGCCGCGAGGCGGCGATCGAATACGCCCAGGCGCGCCACATCCCGATCGAGCAGACCAAGAAGAGCATCTATTCGCGCGACCGAAACATGTGGCACATCTCGCACGAGGGTGCCGAACTTGAGGACACCTGGAACGAGCCGCTCGACCGCATGCTCGTCATCAGCAACCCGATCGAGAAGGCGCCGGCCGAGCCCGCGTACGTCCAGGTCGACTTCGAGGCGGGCGAGCCCGTCGGCCTCGACGGCAAGAAGCTCGACCCGGTCGCGATCGTTCAGCAGCTCAACGCGCTCGGCGGCAAGCACGGCGTCGGTCAGGTCGACCTGATCGAGAATCGGCTCGTCGGTATGAAGTCGCGCGG
>JAFGKA010000012.1 GCA_016928855.1 Phycisphaerae bacterium | reverse complement strand
TCGTGGAAATCTGCCGCCAACTGCTCGATTTCGGCGCCAAGCCGTTCGTGGGCGACTCGCCAGCGTGGGGCTCACTGGCCGGCGTCGCGCGCAAGTGCGGGCTGACACCGATGTTAAAGCGCGTCGGCGTACCGCTGGTGCCGCTGAACCGGCCCATGCGAGTGGAGAACGCCAACGGTCGCGTGTTCCGGCATTTTACGCTCGACCGGACGGCGATTGAGGCGGACGTGATTCTCAACGTGCCCAAGCTCAAGGCCCATTGCCAGCTATACGTCACGTTCGCGATCAAGAACATGTTCGGCTGCGTCTGCGGCAAGCGAAAGGCGTGGTGGCATTTCAAGGCGGGCGCGTTCGATAACTACTTCGCCCGCATGCTCTGCGAGGTCTACGCGCTGCTGAATCCCTCGCTGACGATCATGGACGCCATCGTCGGCATGGAGGGCCAGGGGCCACGGCGGGGCACGCCTCGTCCGATCGGCGCGATCCTGGTTTCGTCGGACGCGCCGGCGATCGAACGCATCGCCTGCGAGCTGATCGGCGCTGACCCGCGGCAGGTGCGCACGCTCCGTGCCGCAGCCGAGTTGGGCATCGGCACGCCGCAGCGCGAGCATATCGAGCTCATCGGCGATCCGCTGGACGACGTCCGGATCTGCGACTTCCAGTTTCCGCGCATGGTTCCCATCGGCTTCTCGTTCCCGCGGCTCGTGCGCAGCACGCTGACGAACGCCTGGATCCTGCGTCAGGAAGCCGCAGAAAGCCGACATGGCCACGGGTAGATCAGCAACGCCACGAGAATGCGCCGGGTGCCGCTGCTCTCGACTAGTGTCTTCTCTGTGCACCATGCAGCGTTGGGTAGCATGAACAGTCGCATCACAAGCCGCAGGTGCCGCGAGTACACGCCGTCAGCACATCGCGGCCGAACAGAAGAGATTGATCTACAGATTCCGGTGATTCGCGCAGATTTCTGAAGAACCGGAGCTCCAATCTGCGGAATCGGCGTAATCTGTGGATGTATGTGTTCTTCTTCCCTGTCTCTTCTTCGTGGCTTGGTGGCTTTGTGGTTGTCTCTCTCTTCTGCGTGGCGCCCCCTCCCTCGGCCATCCCAGGCAAGAGGATTCACCACGAAGCGCTCGAAGACCACGATCACCGGAAAAGGAAGAAGAGATCGTTCCACAAAGGCACGACAAGACACATGACCGATGACGGCTTTCGCTGCTCGCGATAATGAGTAACATCCCCGACCGTTCGGGACTCCTCTCTCCTGTCCGTTTTCGTCTTCCCCCGCTGCCTGGCTAACTCGCTGCCTCGCTGCCTCTCTTCCGTCTGCTTCTGCCTGGTTTGTCCACAACCTTGACCCCCGAGGCTCATCCGGTAGAGTTCCGGTCATGATGAAACACCACCCATCGCGAACTCTGTCGTGGGCTGTGCTCGCCCTGGTCGTTCTCGTCCTGGCTCCCGCCGCCGTCGCCGCCGCTCCAGCGGGCAAACGCAACGTCGTCTTTTTCCTCGTCGATGACATGCGCTACGACGCGATGAGCTGCATGGGCCACCCGTTCCTTGAGACGCCGGCCATCGACGCCCTGGCCGCCGGCGGCGTGCACTTCCGCAAGGCGTTCGTCACGACGTCGCTCTGCTCGCCGAGCCGGGCAACATTCCTGACCGGGCTCTACGCCCACAAGCACAAGATCCTCGACAACAGCACGCTGATGGACCCGGCGATCCCAACATTCCCGAGGCTGCTGCACGAGGCGGGCTACAAGACCGGATTCGTCGGCAAGTGGCACATGGGCGGCTCGACCGACAAGCCGCGCCCCGGCTTCGACTACTGGGCGAGCTTCCGCGGCCAGGGCAATTACGACAAGAACCGCTTCAACATCAACGGCAAGGCGCTCGATCTGGATGAGTACGTCACCGACGCCATCACGCGTCTGTCGATGGAGTTCCTGCGCGAGAACCACGAAAGCCCGTTCATGCTGTACATGTCGCACAAGGCCGTGCACGGTCCGTTCGCAGCCGCGGACCGGCACAAGGGTCGCTACACGAAGTTCCGTACGGAGCTGCCGCCGTCCGGCGAGAATACCCCGGAGAACTACTATCGCCGGCCCCGCTGGGTCCACGCCCAGCGCGACAGTTGGCACGGCGTCAACGACATGTACCACAAACGCTCGGACCAGCAGTCCACGCTCGACAACCTCGTCCGCGACTACTGCGAGACGATGCTGGCCGTCGACGAAAGCCTCGCCACGCTCGTCGCAACGCTCAAGGAACTGGGCCTGTTCGACTCCACGCTGATCATCGTAGCCGGCGACAACGGGTTCCTCTTCGGCGAGCACGGCCTGATCGACAAGCGCTGCATGTACGAGGAATCAATCCGCATTCCGTGGATTGTCTCCTGTCCGGAGCTTTACGGCACGGAAGGCCGTGTGGTCGAAAAGATGGTGCTCAACGTCGATCTGGCCCCGACGATTCTCGACGCCGCGGGCGTGGCGATTCCCGAATCGATGCAGGGCCAGTCGTTCCTGCGCCTGCCGATCGATCCCGACCTGCCGTGGCGGACGGCGTTCCTCTATACCTATTTCTGGGAAGCGGTATTCCCCGAAACGCCCACCTGCTTCGGCGTGCGCACTGACCAATACAAGTACGTCGAATACCACGGCATCTGGGACACCAACGAACTCTATGACCTGAAGGCCGACCCGGACGAGCTGCACAACCGCATCTCGACCAGCCATCGGAAGAAGGTCACGCCCGATCCGGAATTCGCCGAGGTCTACCAGGACCTCCGCAAGCAGCTCGGCCGACTCAAAGCCGAGGTTGGCATCCGCGCGGAACCGGAATGGGGACGGTAAACCGCAACGCGGCAAGAAAGATAACCACGAAGCTCCCGAAGGACACGAAGAAGGCTGGAGATCGGACGAGGGGCCGAAGAATCCAACGATCTGGCTCCAGGTCCCGTCTCTTTGCGTGAACTGGATCGTCACCAATCCCATTCTTCGTGCTCTTCGTGGCCTTCGTGGTGGTGTCTTCTTTTGCAACTGGGGGGCAAACCCCCGTTCGCGCGCCCCGGGACGCCGACACGGGCAACCGTTCACCCGCAAGGTCGGCCCACCCTCTCGCGGGAATGTCGCGTTGACAAGGCCGCCGCGGTCGCTAGAGTAGATCACTGAAGCGGCCGTTTCGCCGGAACCGGGCAAGCGGCCGCGAAGTCCCTGTGGCTCAATTGGATAGAGCGTCGGCCTCCGGAGCCGAAGGTTGCAGGTTCGAGTCCTGCCGGGGACGTTCAGGGGTTCGGCCCACTCATTCCTTCGCTTACCCGCACGACCCGTTGACCCGGCATCGAAACGGCGCTACCGTGGTAGTGCACGGCGCGAGCCTGAAGCGGATCGGCCATGGCGCGGCCCGCGCCTCCACCCATCTCTGGCCCTGGGAGAACAAGCCATGAAATTCTTCATCGACACAGCGAATCTGGACGAGATCCGCGCCGCCCTCGACATGGGAATCCTGGATGGCGTGACGACCAACCCGACGCTGGTCGCCCGCGAGAACCGGGAATTCGAGCCGCTGATCCGCGAGATCTGTGAACTTGTGCCCGGCCCGGTCTCCGCCGAAGTGACGGCGACCGACGCCAACGGCATGGTCACGCAGGCCACCGAGCTGGCCAGAATCGCCGACAACGTCGTCGTCAAACTCCCGACGATCGCCGAGGGCCTCAAGGCGCTGCGGCGCTGCCGGGAAAGCGGAATCGCCGTCAATATGACGCTGGTGTTCCAACCGGTGCAGGCGCTGATGGTCGCGAAGATCGGCGCGACATTCTGCAGCCCGTTCCTCGGCCGGCTCGACGACATCTCGCAGGACGGCATGGCCATGCTGCACGACATTCGCCAGATCTACGACAACTATGGCTTCAATACGGAGATCCTCGCCGCGAGTCTGCGACATCCGCTGCACGTGGCCCAGGCGGCGATGGCGGGCGCGGATATCGCGACGATCCCGTTCGGCGTGATTCAGAAGCTGCTGAACCACCCGCTCACCGACATCGGCCTGGAGCGGTTCCTCACGGATTGGCGCAAGGTGAGCGGAAAATCGTGAGTCAGTCGAGCAACGGGGCCAGTCTCAATAATGCTTGGGTTCCGGATGCTCGTCCCGTTCGCGACCAGGGCCTTCCGGGCCGCTGCGAAAGCCCGTGATCAACGGCGTATCCTCAGGCTTCTCGTCAGGATGCACAGCGAAGACCTCAACGCGCACGATGTCGTCGAAAAGCACACTCACCAGGAACGAGCCGACCTTGTAGTGATCGTCGACCGGCTCGCACTCGAACGTCAGATGGGAACGGCTGTCGACGCTCGCCAGTTCCTTCATCTCATAGCTGAACCCGTCACGCAGATAGATCAGCACACGCGTTTCCAGCTCGTCACGGAACTTGGTGAACGCCTCGTCCGGTTCCTCCGGGTTGACGTCGGGGAAATGCTTGCAGGCACACCGTCTTCGGGCATCGGCGACCTGTTGAACAAACGCGCTGCCGGCGAACCAATCGTAATCGAACATGCGGGGGCAATCCTCTGGGTCAGGGTCGGTCCGGTTGCCGACGTCTCCAGGCAGACACGATCACTCCACCGGACCGTAGGGGCGCAAGCCTAGGCCAATCCCCAACGGGTGTCAATTGAACCGGCCGGCGCGGTATAACGGTAAACATGACGCCGGCTGCGGGCGGGATGGGTCCCGACGCACGTCGGGATAGGCCAAAGGCCGAAGGGTTTGCCCGTGGCAAGGGTGCCATGAATCCGAGTGAGCGAACAACCCTGCTCAAGCGGCTCGCCTTGGACGAAGGCTTCGACGAGGTCGGCGTCGCCGCTGCCGCGCCGCTGGGCCGTTCCGCGTTCCTCCAGGAATGGCTCGAGCGCGGCTTCGCCGGTAGCATGGACTACCTTCACCGTAACGCCGAAACGCGCTCGAACCCGACCGCCATGCTGGCTGGCGCCCGATCGATCATCGTCGTCGCATTGCAGTATGCTCAGCCCTCGCCGCCCGGCCCCGAGGACAGCCGCCCGCGCGGCCGAATTGCCCGCTATGCCTGGGGGCAGGATTACCACGACGTGCTGCGCGACAAGCTCCGGCAACTCGTCGCCAGGCTCCGCGAGGCTCTGCCTGAGGCCTTCGACAGCCGCATCTGCGTCGACACGGCACCGATCCTCGAACGCGAACTCGCCACCGCCGCCGGAATCGGCTGGATCGGCAAGAACACGCTCGTCCTGAACGCGAAACGGGGCTCGTATTTCTTCCTGGGCGAGCTGATTACGACGCTGGAGTTCACGCCCGACGCTCCGGCCAACGACCATTGCGGCTCCTGCACGCGATGCCTGGACGCCTGCCCCACGCAGGCCTTCGTCGAACCCCACGTCATGGACGCTCGGCGATGTATCGCATACCTGACGATCGAGCGACGCGACGACATCCCCGCGGAGTTCCATGCCGCCATGGGCAACTGGATCTACGGATGTGACATCTGCCAGGAGGTCTGCCCGTTCAACCGCAAGGTGCCGGACACACGCGAGCCAGCATTCGCCGTCCGGCCGCCGGCACCAAGCGTACCGCTGGACGAAGTGCTCGGATGGACGCACGAGACATACAACCACATCCTGGGCAAGAGCGCCATGCAACGCGCCAGCCTGGCAATGTTCCAACGCAACGCCCGCATCGCGATGACAAACGCGCAAGGGGAAGAGCCCGGCACCGAGGGGGCTCAGAACCGGGCTCCTGCGTCAGACAATCATCACGGAGACCCTATGGCTGATACACCGGCCCCGTAGGACCGTGTGAGCTTTGTGCGTCCGGCCTATCCAACCTTGACCGGAATCTTCCGCGGCTTGACCTCTTCTCGCTTGTCGAGCGTGATCGTCAGGATGCCATCGCGAAGCGTCGCGGCGACCTTGTCCTCATCGACCGCGCCCGGAATCGAGAAGCTCCGCACGAACTTGCCGTAGCGACGTTCGCGAAGATGGTAGTTGCGCTTCTCCTGATCGGCCGCAGCCTTCTTCTCGCCGGTGACGGTCAGCACGCCGTCTTCAAGCGTAATATCGACGTCGTCCTTTGTCAGACCGGGCAGTTCCATCTCGACGTACACGTGATTCTCATCCTCGTGCGCATCGACGCGGAACGCAGTGCACTGCTGATCGGCTGGATCACCCAAGACCCGCCCAATCAACCGATCGAAATCGCGATGCAGGCCCTCGGCCAATTCCACACCCGTGGGCCACCCAAGCGAGCCGCCATTCGGACTTCTACGAATTGCCAACATAACGCACCTCCTGCATTTCACCGGACAGTCTCGTCCGCTCTGTTTACGTTTCACTCTAACCACCTGGGCGAAATGCAACCGCCGTGCCAGACAATTCGAAGGCCTGTAACTCGTTGCTGGAAAGCCACTTACAGCATTTCCGGATCGTCCTGGCGATCGGCGGACATCGGTCAAAATGACACACGGCAATGGCAGGCAGGCAACGCAAATCGCACGCGCTGCGAAACTTACGAATGGCAAGTCAAATCTGACAGCCCCCCCTGCAGCACGATAACGTCCGGGTACGTTTCAGCAAAGGGCGCACTGGCGGACGCGCCGCCACTCCAACAAGCTTCTTCTCCACGGAACAGAGCCCCGCTGAAGCATAGCGAAAACCGAGGGAACCTGGCACACGCCATTTCGAGCCTGTGAAACGGGCGACGGATGCGCGCGGCGCTCGATGACATGACCGTTGATTGCGATTCCGCGATGCGACTCATCTAAGACACGACTCACAGAGCAACGAAAACCCGGCCGGCGAGACGCCGGCCACTACATCACACGTGTGACACACACCTCACTTTGGGCCTGTGCGCCTCCGCCTTTCTTCGCTCTGCTTCTGCCCTCTGGCTTCTGGCTCACTTCGACCGGCTTCTGCCTACCTTCTCAAAACCGCCGCTGGCGATCGACGAGATACTGCACCAACGCCGTGTCGAACGTCATGCCGGTGTCGACCTGGACGAAGTCGGCGCGGACTTCGGCGGCTTCGTCCCGGTAGTGTTCGACGAACGCACGTAGCGCCTCGATGTATTCCGCGCGAACGGCTTCGGCGTCGGTCGTTACGAACGCGGACGATTCGGTGTCCTCGAACCGCCGCAGGCCCGTGAACGGGAATTGCGTCTCGTCGGTATCGAGCACCTGGAACAGGATCACATCGTGCTTGCGAAACCGCAGGTGGTGCAGCGCCTCGACGACCGCGTCCGGCTCGTCGAGAAAGTCGCTCAGCACGATCATCAGGCTCCGCTTGCGCACGCGGTCGGCCACGGTATGCAGCGCCCGAGCCAGACCGGTCTGGCCCCACGGCCGCAACCGCGCCAGATGCCCCAGAATCGCCAGCAGATGCGTCCGCCGGGTCCGCGGCGGCAGCATGGCTCGAACCTCGGCATCAAAACAGACGAGCCCGACCGCATCCTGCTGGTGCACCATCAGATACCCCAGCGCCGCCGCCAGGCAGATCGCGTAGTCGAACTTCGTCATGCGCTCGCTGCCCGGCGGGCCGGCCTGCCGCGGCGGATAGGCCATGCTGGCGGACGTGTCCACGAGCAGATACGCATCCAGTGTTGTTTCAGCCTGGTATTTCTTGACATAGAACCGATCCGTCTTGGCGAAGACGTTCCAGTCGATCTGGCGCAGCTCGTCGCCGGGGACATACTTGCGATGCTCGGAGAACTCGACGGAAAACCCGTGATACGGCGAGCCGTGGAGGCCTGCGAGGAACCCCTCGACGATGAAGCG
>JAFGKA010000600.1 GCA_016928855.1 Phycisphaerae bacterium | reverse complement strand
CTTCTTCATCAGGTCGGCCCGGCCCACCGTCGCGGCGATGGCGTAGCCGTTGGCCATGCCCTTGCCGACCGCCGCCAGATCCGGCGTAACGCCATACACAGCCTGGGCGCCGCCCATCGAGAGCCGGAAGCAGGTGCGCACTTCGTCGAAGATCAGCACGACGCCGTAGCGGTCGGCCAGCGCCCGGACGCCCTGCAGAAAGCCGGGCTTGGGCTCCTGCAACGGCTCGGCCAGCGGATGACCGTAAGGTGTCATGATGATCGCAGCGGCTTCCTTGCCATGTGTGGCGAGCAGTGTTTCGAGGCCTTCCAGGTCGTTGTAATGAAACTCGAAGACGTCTTCGTTAAGCTTTGCGGGGATGCCACCCTTGACCTCGACACACCAGTCGTGCCAGCCGTGATAGCCGCATCGCATGACCTTGATGCGGCCGGTCGCGGCACGGGCAACGCGCACGGCGTACGTGGTGGCGTCCGAGCCGGTCTTGACGAACACACTCATCTCCGCGCACGGAATCAGCTCTCGCAGCTTCGCCGCCAGCTCGTGCTGACACGTCTGCGCCAACGAGAAGCAGAAGCCCTTGTCGCGAATCTGGCGAATCACGGCTTCGTCCACCTCCGCCTCGCGGTAGCCGAGGATGATCGGCCCGTACGCGCACAGGAAGTCGATATATTCGTTCCCGTCGATATCGATCACATGGCCGCCGCTGCCCTGCTCAAAGAAGACGGGGTATTCGCCCTCGACGAAGTTGTACGGCCGGCGGATGCCCAGCACGCCGCCGGGGATGAGCGATTTGGCGCGTTCGAATTCACTCAGACTGCGTGTCAGATTCAGCTTCGCGGGTTCGTTCATGATGTCCTCTCTTGCCGGTTTGTGAAGAGAAGGGGACAGGCACCTTTTTGCCTCAACCCGCCGTTCGCTTCCAAAGCACCGTTTGCGGCTCGACGCTGGTCACGGACGGCCAGAGCGTATTCTGGCAAAAAGGAGCCAGTCCCCGGCACGCCAAGCACGTACTCAGACCGCCTCGACGCATGCGGCAATACCCATACCGCCGCCGATGCACAGCGTCGCCAAACCTCGCGACACACGGCGGCGCTTCATCTCGTGCAGCAGCGTCGTCAGGATCCGCGCGCCGCTGGCGCCGATCGGATGCCCCAGCGCGATCGCGCCGCCGTTGACGTTGACGATGTCGAGGTCCCAGCCCAGTTCCTTCGTCACTGCCAGCGACTGGGCCGCGAACGCCTCGTTGGACTCAATCAGGTCGACCTCGGTGAGCAGCCAGCCGGCGCGCTCCACCGCCTGGTGAACAGCCTGGACCGGACCGATACCCATGATCGCCGGATCGACACCGCAGCAGGCCCAACTGACCACGCGCGCCATCGGCCGCAGGCCATATCGTTGGCACGCCGCCTCGCTGGCCAGCAAAGCGGCGGCCGCACCGTCGTTAATGCCCGAGGCGTTGCCGGCCGTAACGGTGCCGTCCGGCTTGAACGCGGGCTTGAGCACGGCAAGTTTCTCGACGGTCGTATCGGGGCGTGGGAACTCGTCCTGATCGAACCGGATCGGCTCGCCCTTGCGCTGCGGGGTGAGGATGGGGACAATCTCGTCGCGGAAGCGGCCGGCGGCCATAGCCGCCTTGGCCCTCTGCTGCGAGGCGGCGGCGAACGCATCCTGCGCCCGCCGCGTGATGCCGTACTTCGCGGCGATGTTCTCCGCCGTCACGCCCATGTGATAGTGATTGAAGATGTCGTGCAGGCCGTCCTGGATGAGCGAGTCAAGCAGTTGGTCGTGGCCGAGGCGGTAGCCGCCGCGGGCTTTGGCCAGCAGGTACGGAGCGGCGGACATGTTCTCGGTGCCACCGGCCAGCATAACCTCAGCTTCACCACTACGGATGGCGGCGGCCGCCAGTGTGACCGCCCGCAGCCCGGAGCCGCAGACCATGTTGATCGTCATCGCCGGTCGGGACACCGGAACACCGGCGGCGACGGCCGACTGCCGCGCGACGTTCTGGCCGAGGCCCGCCTGCAGCACGCAGCCGAGGATCACCTCATCGACAGCCTTGCCCGCCAGCCCATGCCTGCGCAACAACTCCGCCAGCACGACGCGGCCGAGTTCGACGGCCGAGGTGCCGGCCAGCGCCCCGTTGAAGCTCCCGACCGCAGTCCGCAATGCATCGACGATGAAGACTTCATTCATGGCGTAGCTCCCGATGGCGGTCTGTTCCGCTTCTGCCTTCTGCCTTCTGCCTTCTGGCCTCTGCCTATCCTCCAGAGCCCGCCACCATCCGCCGGGCGATAAAGCTGGCCACGTGCTCGGCGTACGTACCCGGCCCGAAGCCGGCATCGAAACCGATTTCCATCGCGATCCGGTGGCTGATCCGCGGCCCGCCGACGACGAGGATGAAGCGATCGCGCAGGCGCTCGGCTTCGAGCAACTCGACGAACTGCGTCAGGTTGTGCACGTGCGTGTCCTTCTGCGTCACGACCTGCGAGACGAGAATCGCATCGGCATCGAGTTCGCGGGCCCTGGCGATCAGCCGCTCGTTGGTCACCTGCGCGCCGAGGTTGTGGGCTTCGACCATCGGATAGCGTTCGAGGCCGTAGTGATGGTTGCAGCCCTTCATGTTCATGATCGCATCGATCCCGACGGTGTGCGCGTCGGAGCCGGTGCAGGCGCCGACGACCACGAGTTTGCGGCCGATCTGTTCACGGATGAACGTGTTGACTTCCTCGAACGTCATTGGCTCGTCGGCGAGTTCCTCGACGTGCACCTTGTCGAGATCGATCGCCACGGCCGTCTTCGCGTAGGCGACGAAGAATGTGAATTCGTCATCCAGCGGCGCGGCGTGCACGATCTGGCAGTCGTGAAAGCCGAGCTTGAGCACGAGTTGCCGAGCGGCCTCGATCGCCTGGGCCCCCTGGCGCACAGGCAGCGTGAACGATAATTGCACGGCGCCGTCGCCGGCGGTATCGCCATAGGGCTGCACGAACATCAGGCCACCCCCAATCGATCGCACAGGAACTGCTCGAAGGGATTCCAGTAATCGGCGCCCTTTTCGATCACGCCTTCGAGTCCCTTGCCGCCGTCCGG
>JAFGKA010000084.1 GCA_016928855.1 Phycisphaerae bacterium | reverse complement strand
GATCATCTCCGGGGACTCCGGAACCCATTTCGATCCAGACGTGGTCGAGGTGTTCCTCGCGTGCACCGACGAGTTCGAGCGGATCCGGAAGGAAAACTCGAGCGAGAACGAAGTGTCCGAGCTGAGCGCCATGATCGCCGGCACCAGCACCCTCTTCCAATAGCACGGCACCGTACGGTCCCCCGCCGACTCACTCCTGCGGGCCGTCAACAACCGCTTCCGATTCCCGGTTCTTGCGCGGACGTCGCTTGCGAACGGTCAGCGCCGGCGCGCTGAGGCTTACCGTGCAATCCGGCGGTACGCTGCCGGTCAGGAATACCGAGCCATTGATGATCCCGTTGCGGCCGACACGCGTGTTCCCCCCGAGGATGGTGGCATTGGCGTAAATTGTCACGTTCTCCTCGACGGTCGGATGGCGCTTGTGACCTCGGATCAACTGTCCGCGTTCGTCCTTGGGGAATGACATCGCCCCGAGCGTTACGCCCTGATACAGCTTGACATTGTCGCCGATCTCCGCGGTCTCGCCGATCACAACGCCCGTCGCGTGATCGATGAAGAAGTTGCGGCCGATGGTGGCGCCCGGATGAATATCGACGCCGGTGTGCGTGTGTGCCCATTCGGTCATGATCCGCGGCATCAGCGGCACCCCCATCGCATGCAGCGCGTGGGCAAAGCGATAGACAGTCACGGCCAACACCCCCGGGTAGGCAAGGATCACCTCATCGGTATGCACCGCCGCGGGATCGCCGTCGTAGGCGGCCTGCACGTCGCCGGCAAGCTGTTCGCGAATCCGTGGAATCTCTTCCAGGAAAGCCAGCGTGCACTGGTTTGGGTTCTTCGCGCCGTTGGACGGCGCCGCGTCACCGTTGCCGCGCGTTTCCCGTTCGTGGCAGAGGCACTGGTCGATCTGGCGGTGCAGCTTCTCGGCGAGCTTGGGCAGCAGTTCGCCGACGTGGTAGCCGACGTTGTGCGTGGTCAGGTTCTGCCGGCCATAGTAGCCGGGGTAGGCAAGTTCCAGGAGCAGTTCGACAATCTCGATGATCTCGCGCCGGTTCGGGACGAAGATTCGGTTGATATGATGCGTACGGTCGTCCGCTCGATAGCTGTCGACGAGACGGCCCACGAGACCCGCCAGTTTGTCGCCCAGTGCGAAATGTTCAATCATGCTGCGTTCTCCTGCCGCTCTCCCAGCGGCGGTAATGACGCTCCAGTTGCGGTTTGAGGGGTATCCACACTCGGCCGGGCACGCCAGCCTGTGCGTCAGCGGCTGCGGGGCTTCGACCCTGCCCTGACCGGGCGGAGCCCGACCCCGCCTGTACAGCGACAGGAACAGTGTGGGGGTCGGTGCGGGGTCAGTGACCGTTGCATGCGTCGGTATCCTTCTGCTGCCCCTATTCTAGCCGGCAGCGGTCGCCGGGCAAACGCTCCCACGGCCGCCATGCCCCCCTTGCCCAGGACCGGCGGCGGGGTACACTCAAGTCGCGTTTGTGAGGCTAAATCGACCCAAATCGCGGAGACATGCAAGCATGAACACGCAGAATTGGCTTGGTTGCGTCGTCGGGCTGGGAGTCTGTTTCGGGACGGCGACGACCTGGGCAGCCGAGGATGTGCCCGAGATCGTCGGGCGGTGGAGCCTGACGGTGGATGCCCCGGAGGGCAAGTTGCCCTCGTGGCTCAGCATCGAACAGAAGAACGGCCGGCTCAGCGGGCGGTTCTGCGGCTTCGTGGGCGGTGTGCATGATGCCGAGGGTTTTTCGTACGCGGACGGCGTGATTTCGTTCAAGGCTCGGCATGGGGCGTATCGCGCCCGCATCGAGGGCGAGCAACTGGTCGGTGAACTGGACATCGACGAAGAGGGAAGAGCCAAGGGCACGTGCAAGTTCGTCGGCGTGCGCGATGTCTATCGTCCGAACGTAACGGGCACGTGGACGCTGATCGAAGACACAGAAAAGCATCGGCTCGTTCTCGAAGCTGATGGAAAGACGATCAAAGGAACTCTCACCCGCGACGGAGAGAACGACGCCGTACCGATCCGCGACGCAAGCATCACCGATGCGCAACTGCACTTCGTCGCCGAAGGGATGGGCTGGTTCGTAGCCGATATTTGCGGCGACAAGATGTCTGGCACCATCAAAGACGAGGATGCCTCACAATCGTTCACGGCGATGCGCGAGCGTGAATGGGCCAAGCCTATCGTACTGTTCAACAGAAAGGACCTGACGGGATGGACTGGGGTTCGCGGCGCGGCGATCGAGAACTGGAAAGTCCGGGACGGCGCGATGGTCAACACACGAAACGGCGGCAATATCCGGACGGTCGACGAGTTCATGGATTTCAAGCTGGCGCTCGAGTTCAATATCCATCCGCACAGCAACAGCGGCGTCTACCTGCGTGGCCGGTATGAGATCCAGATCTTCGACGACTACGGCCGGCCACCCGTTGGCGATGGCTGTGGCGCGATCTACACCCGGCTGACGCCGCCGGTCAATGCAAGCAAGAAGGCCGGGCAATGGCAGGCACTCGAAGTTACCCTTATCGGGCGATGCATCACCGTTGTCCTGAACGGAACGACGCTGTTCGACAACGTGCGGCTCGAAGGGATCACCGGCGGGGCCATCGACAGTGACGAGAACGCAGCCGGCCCGATCTTCTTCCAGGGGGACCACGGACAGGTGCAGTATCGCGCGATCAAGCTGTGGCCGGCGAAGGCGGCCCGTTGAGCGGGAGTCGGCAGGCGATCAGCGTCGGCGTTTCCTGATGCGGGTCTGGCGCTGTTCGTATTGCTGGTAACGCCGAACCACGCGGAAGAGCCGGTGGAGAAGCTCCTGCCCCTGGGGGCTGGTCTCCAGGCCTACGAACTGCAGCCCAATCGATATCTGGCTGTCGGGCGTCTCGTTCGCGTACCGGAACTGCGTGTCCAGCACAAAGGGAGGCTGGTTGATGTCGGGCTGGAACTCGATCCCGACCGCGTCGCCCTCGTGCAGCCGCGGGTTCTGTGCCGCGGGCAGGACGACCCGCATACCGCCGACGGAGATATCCGCGAGCTGACCGGTGTGCGTAGGTGCCCATCGCCGCCCAGGGCCATCCTGGCGATTCGCACTGCCTTCCCAGAACTTGACCGGAACGAAGCGGTTGCCGGGCACGGGAACCCGGTAATACGCCCGGCGCTGCAGTTCCTGAACTTCGGCGGGCCAGCTCAACGCGAGAGACTCGATGGGCTCGCCGTCACTGGGCGTGTAATGCCCCGTCGCCAGCACGATGGCGGTGAAGACACACTTCTTATGTCCGCGCCGGAAGGCGACGCCGATGTTCTCGCCGGTCTGGATTTCGGGGCGCTGCCCGTCGCCCTCGGAAGCGTCCGGGTACTGCACAAGCAGTTGATGTCCCGGCGATGCGGCGCCGAGGAACCGTGACTTGGCAACAAGCCAGGCGTCGGACCGTTCCAGGCTGAGCACGACAGGCTCACCGCGTGCCAGCGCCTGTTCCAGCGCGGCGTCGCACGCTTCCGCTGCCAGTATGGACATGACGCTCATGGGGCAGCGACCTCCAGCTTGACGGTGTCACTCTCGAGATCCTCGGTCAGCTCGCCGCTGCGCTGGCGATCCAGCAGGTAGGCATGCAGTTCCTGCGCCGCGCCGGGCTTGCCCGATGAAGCGGGCTCGACGAACTGCATGCTGACCAGCAGATCGCCCGGCTCGGCTGCCGGCGTCTTGTTGCACAAGATCGCGTTCAGCGTGAACGGCTTCGCGCATTCCGGCAAGGCAAGCGTAACCGCCAGAGGATCCCCGATCGACGCGGACTCCAAGGCGGCGGCGCTGGCGATACAGGCGAGCCCTTCCCCACTGACATTGCAGAGCCGCCCCGACGCGCTGCCGGCGCCATCGCGGCCCCATCGCAGATCGACCGGAGACGATTCCGCGAACCGAACACGCCAGAATCGCCGCCGTTGATAGACCTGAAGCTTCGACGGGCGGGCCAGAAACACGTGCCAGCCGTCTTCCTGCTGTTCGACGTCCGTGGCATTGGTGCTGAACATGAAGCGATCCGTGCCGAGCAGCAGCGAGGTGTCGCAGTACATACCCACAATCGTTTCCCAGTCAACGGCCTGTGATTCGGCGACGACGATCTCGATCATATCTTCGTTGGCGCCGACCAGGGAGCCCCTCACGCCGGCAGCATCTTCCCAGATCCGTGGCTCCAGCACGACTTGCGCACGATGCCGAATCGCCTGTTCGAGTGTGCGTATGGATTGTCGCGTATTCAACTCAATGGCATAACGCATGCGGCACCCTGTCGATGTTATCCCCAGTTCTTCCTGCGGCGTTGTTCCTGAACCACGTACTGATCGAGACAATCGGCGGCCTGGCCGAGCGGAGCACTGTTGGCCTGCGCCTGAAACTGCAGCCCAACGGCCATCTGACCCCGCCGGTCTGCTGGGCGAACGAAGCGGACCTCGGCGACCAGTGCGAAACGGCCACCTGGCGGCGGCAGAACGAAAGCGACCAGAACCCGCATCCCCGAATGGCAGGCCGTCGGAACATCCGCGTCGAGCAACGCCAGCATGCCGCCGACGGAAATGTCCGAAATCACACCCTGCAGGCGCGATCCTTTCGCCGCTACCGGCACAGCCGGTTCAGCCGCCTGATCGGCACTGGTATAGGTAAGTGAGTCTGCCTCGGCGTTGTCATCCGACAAGACAGCAAGGATACACGGCACTCTGTCGGCGATGATCGACAGCCGGAAGTGCTGCCGCCGCTGCCGATGGGCTATCTCCTTCGGATACGAGAGCGACAGCGCCAGCAGCCCGCCCGCGCCCGTGGCCTGCATGCGGCGGGTCCCCTGGATTCGACTCTTGAACGAGAACTGCTGTCCGTTGTGGCCGAAATGAACGACCACACGCGTCTCAGCCCGCAGCGCCGCGGCCAGCCCGTCGATCCGGGGCATCTCGATGAGCACCTCATCACGACGGGCGCGCAGCAACTTGGCGTGGCCGGACCTGGACGGGCCATCCGCTACGCATAACTCGACTTCCGCGACCACGTTCCGTGCGCACGCCATGGCCAGCATTTCCTGCCTGCGAGCCGGGGGTGGCACCGCGGTCCCTTGTGTCATCTCAGACTCCGAAGAAGCGCAGACTATCTCCCCTTTCCCTCTCTTTCGTCGGTTGCTTGAATGGGGAACTTGACGCCCATCTGCGGCGAACTGCGATGGCTGAAAGGTCTGATAATACAGGACGGACTAGGGCCGATCCGCGGCCTCCGCGGAGCCACCGACCGCCAATTCGACCTCGAGTTCGGCCAGCCGCTCGGCAGAGGGCCGATGGGCACCGGTCAGCGGCACGAGCACGCCCAGCAGGGCCCAGCCGAGCTGAATCAGGCGGATGCCCAAGGCCAGGAAGACGATCTGGCTCTTGGTGCCGAACGGACCGCGCAGAAAGAGAATCAGAGCGGCCTCCATGGTGCCCAGGCCCATCGGCGTCACGGGAATCGAGGCCACGATGAGTGAGACGCCGATGTAGGCGAAATGGGACGGCCAGTTGGCTGGCATGCCCATCGCCTGGCCCCAAAGGCTGAATGAAACAATGGCAATCGCCTGGAGGACCGCGCTGCAAGCCAACCCGCCCAGCACAATCCTCGGATGCTCCCGCATGCGGAGCACCGCCCGGTCGATCCGCCGCAGCTTGTCAACGCCCGGCAGCCACTGCAACCGCTCGGCGGCACGTAACCGCTGGCGCAGGCCGGGCAGGTAGAACACGGCTACCGCAAGGGCCACCATCGCCAACATCCCCAGCGTCCACAGGAACAGTTGCCGCACGCGCCAGTCGTCGAGCCGGAACGTCATAGCGATGGCGGCCAGGCAGATGATGCCGATCAGGCCGACGACACGGTCGAGGAAAACCGCGGTGACGGCTTCAACCTTGTGTGGCGTGTGTTGCGTGGCGTAATACGCCTTGAACAGATCGCCGCCGGTCGTGCCGAACATGACGAAATTGAAGAAGTTCCCCGCATAGGTCAGCTTGATGCCTTCCCAGATGCCCATGCGAATGTCCTGGGCGCGCAGGATCAGTACGAAACGGGCGGCCTGGATGACGGGAACGGGAGCGAAGATCAGGAAGCTCAATGCGAGCAGACGACCATTGGACTGTCGCCAGATGGTGGGCACGCCGTACTCGATGATCGGGTCGCCGTCGGCATCGCGAGGAACGGCCTCCGGCTTGAGCACGCGGCGGGCGCCCTCGGCATCGAGGACTTCGACGCCGGCGTCGTCCATCCGAACGACCCGAAGACGCTGGGTGTCGTCGAGCGTGATCCAGTCGTGCCAGGACAGGCCGTGCAGCGCCCACCACAACGCGGCGACGCAGACGCCAAGCCGAAGAAGATGAACGAGTACCTTTTTCACCAAGCTCTTCCGAACACCCGATTCGCCGGGCGACCGCGCCAGGGGCCAAGCCCGTCCGCCTATTATGCCGGAAAACCGCGGCGAACGAAATGCCGCGTTTCCGCGACGCACCTCGTTGACATCGCCGCACGCCCCGGCCATAACGAGGCCTGCGAAAACCATGGCGATTCGAGTCGATTTCATTCTGGGCTGTACGGGCTGCGGGAAAGGGCGCGTGGGCCGCGCGCTGGCGCGCCGGCTGGACGCCGAGATCGTCAGCGTCGATTCGATGAAGGTCTACCGGCGGATGGACATCGGCACGGCCAAGCCGTCGGCGGAAGAGCGCGCGGAAGTCCCCCACCACCTGATGGACATCGTCGAACCGTCTGAGAGTTTCAGTGCCGCCCGGTTCGTCGAGGCGGCGGACGCGGCAATTGCCGAAATCGCCGGTCGCGGCCGGCGCATCCTGGCCGTCGGGGGCACGTGCCTGTACATCAAGTCGCTGACCGAGGGGCTCTTTGAGGGGCCCGGTGCGGATCCGGCGATTCGGGCAACGTTGCGAGAGCGGGCCGCCGCGGAAGGGTCGGCTGCGTTGCATGCCGAGCTGCAGCGGATCGACCCGGTCGCCGCCGAGCGAATCCACCCGAACGACCTTCGTCGGATCGAGCGGGCGATCGAGGTCTTTCAGCTCACCGGTACGCCGATCAGCGAGCTGCAGAAGCAGTGGGACCAGTCGCGCACGCGTTACGACTGCCGTTTCTGGGGCCTGCGCCGCGAGAAGCTCGAGCAGAGCCAGCGGATCAACCTCCGCGTGCACCGCATGATCGAGATCGGACTGGTGGACGAGGTGCGGGCGCTGCTGGCCGAGCCGGCCGGCCTCAGCGAGGTCGCGGCCCAAGCCGTCGGCTACGCCGAGATCAGCGCGCATCTGCGGGGGGCGTGTCCGATCGACGACGCGATTGAAGACATCAAGATCAACTCCCGCCACCTGGCCAAGTCGCAGCGCACCTGGTTCCGCCGCTGGCAGGGTGTGCACTGGACCGACATTGACGAAGCCGACACCGTGGACAGCGTCGTCGAGCGCCTGCTGCCACAGATCGTGGCGGCGTAGTGTCGTCCAGACGCTCTTCGGATAACGTGCAACCCAAAAAGTTGGTTCTTCAGCAGAATCTGTGGGTCGAACCGGGGCTCTGCCCCGGGCCCCGGGATTTTAGAGGCATGAGCTCCGGTGTCCGAGGGCGGGAAAGAAAAAGCCTCGTCTGCAAGTCGAACAAGCGGCGCAGGTGCCTTCGACGCACCGTCGGCCTGGTTATTCCTTGCCAGGTTGCGTCCCCGCAGAGCCCGGCTCCGCTTCACCAAACAGCATGATTGTAATCGCGAGATCGCAAGGCCGACAGACTTGCAAACAGAAGCGTTAATGCGGCATAGAGAATGATCATCACTGGCTGGGTTTAGGGCGCCTCTACCTGGCTGGTTCTCAGGCGCCGCTCGACACGCCCGCCGGCGAAGTCCAACGTCGTCATATCCGCATCGCCCGGACTCGCCAGTCAGGTCGGAAGGTTCCAGCCCGATCCGATAGTGTCATTAATATGTCAAAATATTCCCGACCCCTTTTCTTCGCCCGACCCCTTTTCTTCGCCTGCGACCCCTTTTCTTCGCCTGCCACGTAACATGGCGAATCATGATCGATCGCCGCGACTACCTGCCTGAACCCCCCACAACCACACCCTGAGGAGGCGTCCCGTGGCAAAGAACCTGCGAAAGCATTCAACTACGGTCTTGACTCGTTATAGCTGGTCTTTTCTTCCTCCTCATTACTCCATGATCTCAGGGGCCCGACCCGTACCGCTTGCGATCAACGGCATCAAGAGCCGCGTCGAAACGAGCTTGCCTCCAATCCGCTCGCCAACAGGGGCTGCTGCAACGCTTTCCGCAATGGCTGCACAAGAACCACACGAAATACAAGTCATCTCGTGGATGAGTAAATCGAACCGTTACCGCGTCAGCTTGGCACCAAGGGCATCTAAGGCCATCTAACTGGCCCGCTCTCATTTCTCTCAAATACCGGCCTATTGCACGGGATGTTGTGATTTCTTCTCTCAAAGTCGTGTAGACGTGAAATTCCACCAGGCAAGCAAACGATAGAACCCCGGCGATAACCGCCGGCTTCCAGAGCGGCGCCTGGACGCCGTTCCGCCATCGGTCAATGAATGCGCACGCCACGACCAAGCCGACCAGGATCGCCATCCCGCAAAAGAGCCCCAGCCTTATTGGCAGCAGCGATTCGCGAGTCTCCAAACCAGCCGACGCCAATAATGGCTCGACAAGAAGGAAACCGCCGATCCCTACAAGGCCAATGGCGGTGGCTGGCCTCGGGCGACAGCGCCGCCACCGGCTACGGCAATGAAAGATTCCCCTATTGCACATTGCAGCCCCTTCCACCAGAATTCACGGTCCGGCTAGCACGCCGCATGCTAGCTTGCAGCTGTCTTTGCATGTCTCGCTGCCACACCAACCCAAACCCGCTATGCAATCATTGTAACAATCCACAGCTACCGGGGGGACGCCCGGAGGATACCCCGTATCATCGACAGGCAACCTGGGCGTCGTACGAGACTTGTACGAAACAAGCCGCCAGAAATAGGGACTATTCTTAGTCCACGGATCAAGATTAGCATCACTCGTAAAGCTCTGATTGCATACGTGGAACACCGCAGCAAACGAGTGTCCAAGACTTGCGTTGCCGGCGGACACGACCTTGAAGCAGCTGTTGCTCAGCCCCAGCGACACGACGCCCGCTGCGCAGTCGCCACACTGGAGATATCCCCGCGGATAGTTCGACTGATTCTTGTCAGCCCATTGTGGCCAACCGTCTACATAGCCGGCGCAAAGACTCAACGCTTCGCGCAAGCACTGATTCTTTGGACGCTGGAAACAACGATCATTTGCATCGCAGGCTTTCGAAAGCTGCCTCACACAATCGTTGACGCGTCCATTCCGAACGTATTGTCGCTCGATTGGAGGGGCTTGGGGACCATCGAACAGACGGGGCGGGATCAAGCCCAACGGATCGATGCCCCGCAAGGGACAATTCTCCACGAACGCGTAGAGGTTCAGGCCTCCATCTTCCTCGATTGGATCCCGATTCAGCCAACGATCGCGCCAGAGATACCGGTAGCCGTAGTAGTACAGGCTGGTTTCTACATCGAACCACTTCGTACTGAAGCGGATGGGGTTGGTGTCCGCGTAGGTGCCGCTCGATGCGATCAGGTTCCCGTACGGATCGTACTCGTAATGCGCAGCGAGGGTCTGGCCGTCGGCGGCGATCACCTGGCCGACGTTGCCGTTACCGTCGTAGAAGTACCAGTAGGCATCGTCGTCCGTGGTCGAGGATGTGCCCTTCGTCTCGACCGCGGCAAGAAGACCGCCGATGCCGCCGGCGCTGCCGAGCGTGCCGGACAGGTCAAGACCCCAGGTGTATTGTTGCGTCACCGGGTTGCCCGTAGTGGTACCGTCCAAGACCTGCACGACGTGCCATCCGTCATAAACGAACTTCAGGTCGGTCGTTGCCGTCGCCGCCCAGTCGCTCGCGCCGTCGTTCCAGGCGAGGACCTCTTTGCGGACGCGACGGCCCATGTAATCATACGCGAATCGCACCTTGACGTCACCCGCCGCCGGCGTCGTCGGGAACGCCTCGATGAGCCGGTTCTCGGCGTCCCAGAGATACCGCAGGGCCCCGTCGGTTTCGAGGTTCCCGTCGGCGTCGTAGTCAAATGCCTCGGTCGGCGACGCGCAGCCGCTCGCCGCGCCGGTCGCGTCGTACTGGTTGACTGCGTTGGTGCAGTAATGCGTCGACGTCTGGGAGTCATCCACATTGTATGTGATCCGGTTGCCCTTGACTCGCGACGGACGCTTCGCGTCCAAGAGCGACGAAGTCGCGTCGCGTGTCATAGGGTTGCCGATCGGGTCGTACACGTATTCGAGGGCGTGCCGGCTGGCGGACGAGAAAAGGCCGGTACGAGGTGGCGGCAGGAGGCTTACTCGATGTCGGCTTCGTCTTCCGCCGCTTCGGCGTCGAAGGGCTCGGCCTTCAGCTCGCCTTCGGCCGAAAGCTGAAGCTTCTGGATCTTTTGCTCGGCGTCGGTCAGGATCGATCGGCAGCGATGGATGAGCTTCATACCCTCTTCGTATTGTGTGATCGATTCTTCGAGGCTGACTTTGCCCTGTTCGATGGACTCCACGATGGATTCGAGTCGCGTCAGGGCCTGCTCGAATGTGGGTTCGTTTTTGCCTGCGTTCCTGCTCATGCCTGCCTCCGCTGAACCAACGGGCCAATCGTACCGCGGCCATTGTACGCGCCCTTCCGCCCGGCGGAAACGCCCCGTTTCGTACGTTGCCAGTTGGCGGTATAGTGCCCCCTTTTGCACCGGGCCGCATGGCCGGTCCCGCTAGTGCCGTTTTCGGTTGGTCAGTTTGGCCCTCGGCCAGCCCGGTACCGTGGTCTCCAGAGCACTGGCGGGTCCCGACGTGACGTCGGGACCAGTGGCACCCGAACGGAAGACCACGGGCAAGCCCTTCGGGCCTGCCCATGAAACCCGGGCGAATCGAAGGTCACCAACCGAAGACAACACCGGCACCACGGAGAGGAGTCGAACAATCGTGAAAGTTCTTTCGTTGAACGGGACCGACTGGAGGCTGATCCAGTACTGGCGGAAACAGTGGGCCTTGCGCGAGGTGGGTGAGATGTGCCCGCTCCGCTGGGGGAAGAAAAGGGGATGAGTCCAATTATGGGGCTCCATTACTGTCTGCCTGTCTTGCGCGGACGGCCGCGGGGACGTAAGGTGGATT
>JAFGKA010000599.1 GCA_016928855.1 Phycisphaerae bacterium | reverse complement strand
TATTGGGAATAGATCGTCCGCAGCCGGGCGGCCTCTTCCGCGTCCATCCCGTCGTACCATGCATTCTCGGGCATCGCGAGCACCTCGCTGATGAGCTGCGCCAGCGCGGCGTCATTGTGTTCCTTCGCCAGCGATTCGAGCTTCGGCAGGAACTTCACATAGAAATGTTTGGCCACCTCGTAGCTGCCGTGCCAGTGCGTGTAGTCCGGCCCCATCATCGACGCCCCGTGGCGCATCCGACGTCCCTCGTGATGCCACAACTCGAACCAGATCCACGTCAGTTCATGGGCAAAGCCCTTCTTGTCGGGCTCGTCAAGGTAACCCTTCGCGTTGACATGGGCCATCAGCTTCATGCCCGGCCGGGCGAATTTCTCGTTGTAGAGATTCACCAAGGCATCGTACTGCGTGTAGAAACTCTCGATGTGTGTCGTGGAATGGCACGCCGTGCACACGCCCTTCATGCGATTGCGCTTGGCATCCCACGCCAGCTCGAACGACTCAGGCTCACCGGCCAGATTGATCGTCGCCGAATGCGAGGTCGTCAGCGTGCTGATCTCCGGACGCAGCGTCCAACTGATGCGCAGGCCGACATCATGCGTGACCGGCTGCACACCTTCGGCCGTCCGGTAGGATGACATGTGGCAGGTCGCACAGGTCGGCGCCGCGGAGTAGTCGTGGCCTACGACCCACTCCAAATCGTCCAGGTTCATCTCTGACAACCGATTGCGAAACGCGATGCCGTGCTTGCTCTCGTTGTAGATCTCGAACTGCGGATGGTCGGGACCCATGTGGCATTTGCCGCAGTTCTCCGGCTGCCGCGCGAGGGCCTTGCTGAACTCGTGCCGGCTGTGGCAGGCGTTGCAGCTTCCCAGCGAACCATTCGGATTGAACCGCCCTATCCCGCTGTTCGGCCAACCCTCGTGGTCCATCCGCAGCGGCGTGTTCAGCTTCGGCGCCTTGCCTTGGAACGGCGACCATTTTGCCTGAATCACCTCGGCCATGCCGTCCTGCAACGTCGCCTTGTGCAGCAGCAGACCTTTCAGGTCCGTCTGGTGGTCCCGCATAATCTGTTGCATGACCTGCCGGGATACGTCAACCATGTCCAATTCGAACGTCGAACCATCCTCGAACGTCTTGACGAAGGAGACCTGGCCGCCGTGACACTGCTTGCAGCCGAGCACGGCGTTCGGCCCGCCGGCGACGAACTCACCGAGCATGTTGTCCGCGGAATGCAGGATCATGCCGGCCGTGTTGTGATGGCTGGCCGCGAACTCGACGCTTTCCTTCGGGTGACACGTCGCACAGGCCTTCGGACTGAGGATCGACTGGATCAGCGTACCCTCGTGGTTCCACGCCGCCGGCGCATCGGCCGAGGCGCCGTGGCAGTCGAGACAGCCCACGCCCAGCACCGCATGCTGCGACTTCGCCCATTGGTCGACGACGCCCGGCGTCTTTTCGTTATGGCACTGGATGCACGCCCGGCTGTCGTCCTTGACGAGGGCCCCAAGCTGCGCCAGGGTCATCTGCTCCGGTGCCAGGTGCCGGCGGCGTTCCTGGTCGGCGACCATCAGCAACGCCACGCACAGCGCCAGGCCCAATACGAAGATCACCACCCGCTTCATATTCAGCGACATCAGTTGGACTCCCACCGCCGCGCGCCGCAGTCGGCGCGCCGTCATTCCACCATCGCTTCCCACACCGTAAACAGCAGGAACCAGAGAAACCCGACGATCCCCACGTAGACGCTCACATCCTTGCCCGGCGCGACACGCTCCAGCACTGCGTCGATCCATGGCCACAACACCAGTGCTGCCATCAACGCGCCTGTCAGCAGGACGCTCACCTGCAGTGCCGTCATCCCAGCCAGCCCGGGGCTGATCTTCAAGAGGCGGAACTGGAAGAAGAAATACCACTCCGGCTTGATGTGATCCGGCGTCATGTTCGGATTGGCCTTCTCGCCGAGGCCTGCCGGAAATAGCAGCACGAGGATCGTCAGGAGAAACAGCAGCCCGGTCCCGATCAGCAGCTCCGTCATGGCGTGATCGGGAAAGAAATTGAAAGTAGCCGGCTCGTCCGCCTTCTCGCCCACGATGAACCGCCGATGCAGGACCAGCGCGACGATCAGCAGCACGAGGACACCGACCGCCATCGCCGCCCAGAGTGCCGGGACCCGGGCCTCGCCCAGCAGCAGGTCACGGCCCAGCTTGCCAAGCGCCAGGACGGCCGCCGTCAGCACCAGCAGCAGCCCGGCGAGCCGCCGCCGCAAGACCGCCACCGCGGCCACGGCCATCGCCACCGCACCGATCGCCCAGATGACCCGCGAGGCCGTCGGACCGAACACGTAGCCAATGAAATCGAACCCCGGGCGCCCCCGCAGCGCCGCAATCGCGGCGGCGGCCACCGTGAGCAGACACGCGACAGCGATCAAGCCGACGCCAATCTTCGTCCCGGCGCGTCCGGTCCGGGCATCGGCGTCGGGCCGCTCAAACTCGTACTCCGTCACGCCGTGCAGGCGAACGAACGTGATGTGCAGCCCGAGCACTGCGATGATCGCCGCGGGCAGGATCCCCACGTGTAAAACGTAAAGCCGTGTCAACGTCGTCGCATCCACTTCCGGACCGCCGCGAAGGAACGTCGCCATCGCGTGGCCGACCAGCGGCACCGCCTCCGTCAGGTTCGCCGCGACCGTCGCACCCCAGAACGAAAGCTGCTCATAGATCAGCGAGTAGCCCGTAAACCCGAGCGTCAGCGTCAGCCCCAATAGCGCCACGCCGAAGACCCAGTTGATCCGCCGTGGATGCCGGTAGGCCCGCGTGAAGAACACACGCAGCATATGCAGCATCAGCGTGACGATCATCAGGTTGGCCGACCATTTGTGAATGCCGCGCAGATACCAGCCGAACGGAATCCCATAGGTGATCCGCTGCACGCTCTCGTAGGCCTGCTCCGGGCTGGGTTGATAGTAGAACGTCAGCAGGATGCCCGTCGTAATCTGGATCAGAAGCAGATAGGCCGGCGTTCCCCCCAGACAGAACCACCAGCGTTTGAGGTGGCTGGGCACGGGCTCGTTCGTCAGCGCCACGAGCCGGTTCCAGTCGAGCGGAATCACGGCCTCCCACCCGGTCGCGCCGGAATGGGTGCGTTTCGTCGGCTCCGGCGATAGCGGATCGGCCTCGGGCCCGGCCATGTCACGCCTCCTTGATCAACACGAACACGCTTCCGCCACGCACCACCGTATCGAGCGCCACCAGCCGCTGCCCCGCTTCGGCGGGTGGCCCGCTGATCGCCAGCCCCTCCTCATCAAAGATGCCCATATGGCACGGACAGATGAACTGTTTCGTCTGCGGCTCCCAATGCACGCGGCAGCCAAGATGCGGGCAGATGTCCGACAGCACGCGGAACCCGTCCTCGGTGCGGGCCATCAGAAATGTTTCGCCTGCCGGCGTCCGCACGAGACGGCTCTGCCCAACCTGCAACGCGTCGACCGGCCCGACGAACATCTCGCGGTACCGGACCTTGTCGCCGAGCGGCACGAGGTATTTCATGAAATGCCAGAGCCCCGTCCCATAGCCGGCCACGACGCCGACAGCCGCCAAGCCCCAGAGCACGATGCTCCTTCGATTCTGCCGCGTGTCGGAACTCGTTTCGGCAACCGTTTCGCTCATGCGACACTTCACTCCTGGCCGGTCGTCTCGACGAACTGCGAAATGCTGACGACTGCCCGATGACCAGCATGCATCCGCGCCCCGCGCGCCGGTCGGGCATCCGCCCATATTGCCGACCGTATATCACAATCCCGACCGGGTGCAAGACCCGACACGTCTCTGGCCCCCCTACGGAGCCACCGGCGTCTCCGTCGCCCGTGCCGCCGCACATCCGCACTGCCCAGACCGGCCAGAGTGGGTATAATCCCGCGAAGGACCATGACCGACTACGATCTCGACAAAATGATTCTCGTGGTCGTCGGCACGACGATCCGCGCCGAAGACATGGACCGGCCCTTGGCCAACCAACTGGCCGCGACGCTGCGCGAACGCCTCCCCGCCGACTCGGCATGGCAATGCATGGTGGTCAGCGATATCTACTACATCAACAACGAAGAGTTTCAGCCGTGCCCGACCATCTCTATCGGTGGCCCCGGCGTGAACCACCTTTCACGGATCCTCTTTCATGAGCTGCCGCCCGCCTTGGCCGTGGACGGCGTCCTGTTGATCCAGATGGACATGGGGATGAAAGATCACCGCGCTTGCATCTGGGGCATGGACCACGACACGACCGTCGAAGCCCTTGAGACATTCCTTGAAAAAGGCTACCTGGACCACTACCTGTCCGGCATTCTCGCGGCCGACGCCCTTTGATCGCCTGAGCCGGCACGCCGGAGTGGGGCAGGCCCACCGCCTTGCAGCCCGCGGACAGGTCCCCTATCATATCGCAACGCCGTAAAGGCAAATGCTTCGCCGATTCGCGCAAACCATTGCACCAGGAAGGAGTACGAGCTTGGCTCTCAGTACGCGACCCGCAAAACACCTGTTCACCTCGGAATCCGTCAGCATGGGGCACCCCGACAAGGTGGCCGATCAGATTTCCGATGCCGTCCTCGATAGCCTTATCGCCAAGGATCCACACGCACGCGTGGCCTGCGAGACACTCGTCACGACGGGCCTGATCATCATCGCCGGTGAGGTCACCGTACACACCAAGGCCGCCGAACAGGCCCTGCTCGATGTCGAAGAGACGGCGCGCCAGACCGTCAAGGAGATTGGCTACGACGACCCGGCCATCGGCTTCGACTATCGCAGTTGCGCCGTTATCCGCACGTTGCACTCGCAATCGGCGGACATCAGCCAGGGCGTGACCACCGGCAAGGGCTTGCACAAGGAACAGGGCGCCGGCGACCAGGGCCTCATGTTCGGCTTCGCGTGCAACGAGACGAAGGCCAAGATGCCGCTGCCGATCCACCTGTCGCATCGGCTCGTCGAGCGGATGGCCGTGCTGCGCGAGCAAGGCAAGGTCAAGTGGCTCCGCCCCGACAGCAAGAGCCAGGTCACCGTCGAGTACAACAATGGCGACCCCGCCAGACTCAATACGATCGTCCTCTCGACGCAACACACCGAGGACGTCATTGATCCGCGCACGAACAATATGTCGCAGAAGGCCCGGCAGATTCTCATCGATCAGGTCGCCAAGCCGGTGATACAGGCCGAATGCCCGAAGCTGTGGAGCAACAAGATCACGTTCCACATCAACCCGACCGGCCGGTTCGTCATCGGCGGCCCGCACGGCGACACCGGTCTGACCGGCCGCAAGATCATCGTGGACACCTACGGCGGCCGCGGCTGCCACGGCGGCGGCGCGTTCAGCGGCAAGGACCCGTCGAAGGTCGACCGCTCGGCGAGTTACATGGCCCGGTATGTCGCGAAGAATGTTGTTGCCGCGGGGCTGGCCAGCGCGTGCGAGGTGCAACTCGCCTACGCCATCGGCGTCGCCGAGCCGGTCAGCATCCTGATCGACACCGAGGGCACCGGCCGCGTCCAGGACGACGTGCTGGCGAAAATCATCCGCGACGTTTTCCCGTTGACCCCCAGTGGCATCGTCAAGGAGCTGAATCTGCTGCGGCCGATCTACCGTGAAACCGCCCGCAACGGCCACTTCGGCCGCACCGGCCGCGGCTTCACCTGGGAGCGCACCGACAAGGTGGCCGCCCTCAAGAAGGCCGCCGCGAAGTACATGAAATAACGCCGGCCACGCGGGCCGTGAAACCTGCATGCGGTATTTGCTGCGGAGTTCTGAAAACCGATCAAGACGGCGTCGGGTTGAAAACAGCTCGGCGCCGTTTTCGTTCGCGTCAACGGCACAGGATTGTTGCCAATGCAAAGGGGAGCCGGCCCGTTTCAGGCCGACTCCCCTTGTTTGTGGCAACAAGACGATCAACGCGTACTACGCCCGCCGGCGACGACGCAACATGGCCAGACCGCCGATCGCTGCGAACGCTATTGACACCGGTTCCGGAATGGGCACCCACATGGCGGCGTCCGCCCGTGCATCGACGAAGCTGGTATCCATTACGGACTCAATAGTAACATAATAGTCCTGGTTCTGCGAAAACGTAAACGTTCCGAGCGAATACCACACGTCGTGGCCAACCAGGTTCTGATTGAGATAGAACGTCGCGACAGGATCATTGCTGGTCACGGTGAACTTGGTCGGCCAGGAAAGGTTCGCTGTTTCAAACCAGGTTACGAACACCTCGCAATCCATCGTCGATGCGCCGAAGCCATCGCCCGTGAAGTCCGCATTGAGCCTGAACGTAGCCGTGTTTCCGGCCGTAATCGTGTACCGGCTGCCGATTTCGGCTGTCAGGCCGCTCGCGGTACTGTGCGAGGAACTCCGACTCCACGTCCCCGTCTCGGAATAACAACTTTCGTTCAGCCCACCCGTATCCGCCTCGACGATATACGGATACGTCATGGCGTGCGCGCCGCCACCCGAAACGGCAAGCACCGCTGCCCAAGCCCACAGGCCTCTTGCTCTGGTCACGAAGGACCTCCTCTCTCCCAAATCGACATGGTCTCTCTGTCGCCGAAGCCGCAATGGCGTCGAGCATTCTCCCTCAACTCTCTGAACGACCGATGGGGAAGGGTAAGCCTCTCTCCACCAAGCCGACCCGCTCGGCAGGCAATACACCCGCCGGGGCGAACGTGATACTAGCGGAATCGGATGCCTCCGTCAAGGCATATCCTGGGCGCCTCGCATTAGAATATGCATTTTTCGCAGGCATCGCCGGTACCGATCACCAAAAGGTCGAGACCGGCCCCGGCGACCTATCCTGTTGTTACCAAGGCACTTATGATCGCCCCGGCAACAAGCGAGTGACAGCCGCGTGTCAACTGCCAATCGCCGGACGGAGAGCGGTCGTCCGGAGCTTACCGGCTACCAGCCCTGCAGTGGTCCGTGGTTACACGAGCACGATTGCGCTGTCGCGATCCCGCGGCGAATCGGGCACGACGCGGCCTTGCTCAATGCGTCAGCGCGTACGCCAGGATATTCACGTTGGCCTCCTGGGCGTTGAGGATCTCGTCACCGCCGCAACAGCAGCAGCCCTTGCCGGCGTTGGCCGTGTCGTTGAGACCCTGGGCGCTGTAGATCAGGACGAGACGGCCGTCGATCTCGAGTCCCTCAAGCTGCGCCTTCGACATCTTCTTCATCCGCAAACGGTCGATGTCGTGGACGGTGTGGAAGACCGGGTGTGTCATCTCGAGCTTCTTGAGCTTGCGTTTCGGAAAAACCTTCGCAATCTCGCTCCGGAAGCACTCATCCCATTGCGGACTGCTGCACCCGGCGGACGCCAGCAGAAACCCGCCCCGTTCGAGATACGTCGCAAGGTTCTTCCGCTGGGCGGCGGTCAACTGATACTGCCCCTCGCCGGTCATGATCGCGAAGGGAAACGCGAACAGGGTATCTGACTCAAGTGACACCTTGTGAAACCGGCCGTCCGCGCGAATCGGCGTCTCCTGATCGGTCTGGCGCAGGAACTTGTCTGAGAAACAAACGCTGCTCTTGTTCTGCCCGTAGACGAGATTCGCGCACCGCACGAGGCTCTCGGCCCGTTGCGGATCCGTCGTGCTCTCAGGCGGCGACTCGCTCTCCGCTCGCACGGGCCCCGCGGCCAGCCACGCGGCCATTGCCACATACACAGAGACGTTTGCTCGCCATTTCATCGGCCTTCCTCCGCAATACGCCGGAAGTACGCCTCGGTCACAGCCTTGTACCGTGCCGGCACGGACTCGCCGCGAACCGCCCCGACATCCAGCGGCACGGGCTCGTCCGGCGCGATCGTCTCGACGCTCGCGGGCGATGGCACGCCTGTCGCCTCGATCTGCCGCAGGCTTGGTTTGCGTTTCGGCCGCTTCGAGTCGGCACCACCGGCGGCTGGTTCCATGCCGTAGATCGCCGCATCGAAGCCGCCGACCGCGAAGCCACCGGTCCCCTGCCCAACGCCGCCGGACCCCGTGGACATCGTTGCCATCGCCGCCCGAAGCCCCTGCATCATCTGCTCCAGAGACTGGCCGAACTCAATGATATCGAGGCTGAGACACGAAGATCCCTGCCCGGCGGCCGCACTGCATTTCTTGATCATCGAAAGCATCTTCTGTGCCGCTTGTTCCGCGTGCTCATGCCCCGGCTCGCCCCGATACGCGTCGAGATGTCCAGCGGCCGTTTCCATCTCCTCGACGATCGCCAGCTCGCCCATCGTGTCCGCGAGTTCGAACGCCTTCCGGGCAAATTCGTCGAGCCGTTGCGCACGAGCCTGCCGCTGCACTAGTTGCTCGCGTTCAACGTCGGAGAGGCCCTTACCGGTCTCGACGGACGCCTCGGCCGCGAGCTGCGCCGCGAAGTCCGCCACCGCACGGCCCTTCTCCGTGAACTTCTCCCGCAGCTCGGCAACGTTCTCGGCGATGCGCCGCTGGTCGGCCGCATACCGCTTGAGCGTCAGCCGATCCTCGTCGGCCCGCTTGTCTTCGCCGGCAAACGGCTGCAGCTTCCGGGCCAGATCGCGCTGCGCCGTCGCGAGCACCTTGAACGTTTCGGTCAATGCCATCAGCTCGTAGACCTGCACCAGCGTCTCGACCGGCTGGGCCACGCTCTTGCAGGTGCTCTGGCACGCCTCGCCTTTGCAGGCCGCCGCATCCTCGAGCAAATCCGTCATCACGCGGCCGACCGCCGGCGCCACGTCGCGATTGGTCGCGTCCGGCTTCTCGAGCGCGTCGGCCAGGGCCTGACCGCCCTCGCGCGAGGCCATCTTCTTGAGTTGTTTCGATAACTGGCCGAGTTCCTCATTGAGATGCTTCTGCACGTCGTAGACCGGCGGCCGGGCCGCCAAATCGTCCATGCGCTTCGCGAGATCGGCCGCCCGCTGACGCACGGCCGCGTCGGCGGCAGCCAGTGCGTCGAGCCGCCGACGGAGATCCTCGGCCAGTGCTGAATCCGGCGGCGCTGCCGCGAGGTCCGCCGCGATCTGTTCGGCCTCTTTGGCGAGGCGCTCGATTTCATCGGCAATGGCCTGAAACTCGTCGATCAGTGGCTCGTATTGCGAGCGAAGCCATTCAATGCCCACTTCCTGCCGGGCCATCTCGGCGTAGTCATCCTGCGAAACAACCGCGATCCGATAGAGCCTGGAATCCACGGCATGTGGCTCATCGGGATAGTTGTCGACGGCGGTCGCGTAATAGTCGAGCACGTCGCCCGCCTTCAGGCCGAGCGCCGGCAGATCGAACAAATGGCGACCGCGGACTACCGCCCCACCTGCCGATTCGCCCGACAGATCGGCCGTATCGGCCTGCGCTTCGTTGACCGACCAGTGCAAACGAACCTGTGTGATGCCCACGTCGTCCGACGCGTACACCTGCACGGGGATGGATGCAGTCGCCACCGCGAAGGCGTCCTGCCCCGGCTCTTCGATCTCAACGGTCGGCGCCGCGTCTTCGATGACGAAAACCGGCGCTTCGAGCACATCGTGCGAACGGAGGCCGGCGCTCGAGGTAACCACCGCCGTCATACGCCCGTCGGCCTGCATCATGAATGAGCCCGCAACACGGTTTGATGCATCAGAAAGGGGCGTCATCGCGAACGATACGGCCGGGACTCCATCCCCTTCGAACCGGATCTCGCCGCCGCTCAACGACCGATTCGACGTCAGCAAAAGCGTTACGGCCGTACCGCGCAATGCCCGGATACCCGCCGTCGCGAACGGCTCATCGTACGGCATGCGGCCGGTGTACGTCGGCGGCTCGTAACGCACCGTCGCATCGGTGATCCGGGGTGTGGGCACGAGTGCGAAGGTCTGCCACGTGCTGTAGCCGCGCGGGGTGTGCACGCGGAAACGCAGATCCTCCTGCACGTTGTCGAAGCGAACGAACCATTCCGCATCGCCACGGCGGAACAGATCGATGCGCTGCGAGCCTTCGGCCCGCTCGACGCTGAGCCAGGCGGTGTCGGGGATATGCCGGCCGGAGAGCGTAATTACAGCACGGACGCTGTCACCGTAATACGCGAGGGCATCCGGGCGATCCGTCTCGTACCGCACGTCGAACCGCGTCGGGCAGTACGGCGGGTGATCGCCGGCCGGATCGTAGAATCGCGGCAGGATCGCCGCCCAGACATCCGGCCAGGCCCCGCCAGCCGCCGCCATCATGACCACAACCCAGACAAGGATGCGGCCATGCCATCGCAAGGAGCCGCCGTCGACATTCGATCCCGCCGGAGTATAAACCGCCACGTGTCGGCCGCGTTCGATCTCGGCCCGCATCAGTACATCGCTGGCGCCGCCTTGCGCGCCGGCGGCAAGCGTCCGAGAGAACTGAACGGCGTTGATCAACGCGTTATCAACGGCATCCCGGCTTCGCTCGAGCAACGCGGCAAAGAACTCGGCGGAGCGCCGCCCCACGGCCCGCGCCGCCGCAAACCCAAGCCCAGCCGCCGCGAGCCAGCCGATCAGCCAGGCAACACTGGCCAGGCGGCGCAAGCCGACCGGCAACGGCACCAGCAAATCGGCCAGCACCAACAGTGCCGCAGCCGCGAGCAGGCACCAGGTCCCGTGCAGCCACGTCGCCCATCGCTGCGCTCGACGCAGCCGATGGGTCGCCTCGCCGATTCGTTGTTCAAGTGCGTTGTCGATCATCTCGCGTTCTCAGGTGAATCACGGGCAACTCTCGTGTGTGCCACATACTTGTCGGAAACTTTTCTCACAGTCGCACTGCTCACAGAGCAGTGGCACACAACGGCACACTGCCCTGCGCTGGATCACGCCACACCGCATCGACGTCGCAGGAACCACTCGACCGCCAGCAACGTCACCAGCACCGCGAACACCCACGGCTGGTCCCAGACGAATTCGATCTCGCGGTGCGTCTGCTCGCTCGGATGGGCCTCGGCCAGCCGCGTCAGGAGCCTGCCGGGCTCGGCCGGATCGATCGCCTGACCACCGGACCGCGCGGCCAGCTCGCGCATCGTCGTCGGGTCGGCGGAAGTCTGAATCCGCTCGGCTGTATAATCATAGACACAGAATCGAGTCTCCTGCTCGGGCGGCGTACACTCCGGCGTCCGCAGGCGGATGCGATAGATCCCCTCCTGCTCGGGCACGAACGACGCCCATCGCAGGACGCTGTCTGCCGCCGGCTGCGCCAGTGGCAGCGGCTGCTCGGTGCTATCGGGCATCACCGCCGACAACGTCACCGGCGTATCCGGCCGCGGCGGGAACTTCATCCGCACCTCAATCTGGGCCGACTCGCCGAGATTGCCCGGCGGCTGCGTGACCGCCAGCGTCACATCCTGTCCGGGCAGGAAATCTCCGACGCCAACCAGCCATCGCATCATCCGCCGCCAGAACACGTCGAACGGTGCGTCCGCCTTGTCGCGATCCGGTTTGGCCGGCCGCAGGGCCCATTGCCACAACCCTTCGTTCAGGATCGCGACGACCTTGCCCTTGCCGTAGTTCTGATAGGCGACCGCCGCCATCGGCAGATCCGATTCGCCCGCGCCCCGCGGCCGCGACTCGGCCAGTACCAGCGCCGCAGCCTTGGCCTGGCGCACGCGCACGGCCCCGATCATGCCGGGCATCTCCTGGATGATCACATCGGGGGCCCGGGCCACGGGGAACTGAAAGCTCGGATGGCTGCGCCCCTCGGGCGTAAGTGCCAGCTCGAGGTCGCGGACATAGCGATCACCCCACACGGCCGGCTCGATCGCCGCCAGCGCCGCGGCCGCGTGGGCCCCTTCGAAGGTCGAACGATCGTACGCCCGCCCGCGCGCGAACACGATCCCGCCGCCGCGCTCATCGAGGAACGCCTTGAGCAGATCCATCCGCGCCGGATCCATAAACGTCGGCAACCCCTTGCCGAAGATCAGCACGTCGTACGCAAACAGCTCGGCCTTCGTGCTCGGCACGGCCACGGCGGCCTCTTCCACCTCGTCCGCCGCCGACATCGCCTGGCCGCCGCTTCGAATCGCATGAAAACGCGACGTGCCGTAATGCACAAGGTGCGTCAGTTCAATCTGCTCATCCGTCCGCAGGGACTGTGCGAGAAACTTCGTATCCCAGTACGGCTGGCCCTCGACCAGCAGCACCTTGATGCGCTCGTTGCTGACCCGCACGAAGACCGCGCGGGCGTTGTTGGTCGTCTCGACCTCGCCGGGCAGCGGGTCGACGCGCACCTCGTAGGCCACAAGCCCCGGTTCGGCCTCCTGGATATCAAAGCGAACGTCGGCTGCGGCACGATCGTTGAATGTCACCCGCTGCTGCTGGACCGGCTGGCCCTCGCGCAACAGCACAACGCGGGCCTCGGCGATGCCGAAGCCGGTCTGGAGGACTTTGGCCGCGATCTGCCCGGTCTGATTGGCGAACAGAAACTCCTGGCCGCTGAACGTCTGGATGGCAACATCGCGGTCCTCACGCTGCCCACCGAAGCAGCTCGTCCAGATCGGCACGCCGCGCTGACCCGCAAGCTCGCCGGCCGCCAGCACGTCACCCGGCCCGGTCTCATGGCCGTCGCCGATCAGCAGGATCCCCGCCGGCTCCCCGCCGTGCGCAAACTCGGTCTCGAGCAGCCGCTGGATGGCACCGGCCATGTAGCTCTGTCGCCCGGTCGGGGCGGTCATCTCCCACAACGCGCCCAGGTTCGTCGTCGCCAGCGTCTCGTCGAAGCGGTAGAACCGCAGGTCGAAGCGCTCCCGCAGCGCCTGGATCCGTTCGGGGGTCAGCCACGTATCGCGCGCGGCGGCAAACCGCGACTCGCCGTCCACATCCTCAACGCCGAAACTGCACGACGTGTCCACCACCACCACAAGCTTGCGCCGATCGTCGCGGCGCGAGAGCCACCGCATCGCCGACGGCCCCAGGAGCACGACGATCAGTCCCGACACGATGAGCATCCGCAGCGCGCCGAGGCCGCGACGCATCGACGTCGAAAGCACGTCGGCGCGCACATACACCGCCAGGGCCAGGGCCAGCAGCACCACACCGGCGACCACGATGCGCGCGGTCGCGGTCGGCGGCGCGAGCACGATCTCACTGACGATACTCATCGAACTCACAGCGTTCATCCCATTCCGATGATCTCAACGGCGCCAGACGATCAGACACACCATCTCCAAGGCCAGCATGCCGAGTGCCCCAAGCAGCACCCAATGCCACAACAGCGTCGGCTCGCGCTCGGCCGTAACCGCCGCGGACCCCTCGGTCGATCGCACCATCGACGCGGCGGCCTTCGCAACGTTCGCCGCCATGCGTTCCTCGGTCGCCGGCGTCAGCAACGATTCGACCGGATCGACGTTGACCGCGATGCTCTCGACACGCTGATCGGTCATGAGCACCCGATAGAAGCCGGGCATCGTCGTCTTCGGCACCATCACAACGGCCGCCGGTCCTTCCCGGCGGACGGACACGCGAACCGGTTCGTCGGCCGGATCGACGACTCGGGCATCCTGGAACAGCTCGCCGGCCGTCCATCGCCCCGTCGCCGCCATGCCGGCGTACGTTGCCGGCACTTCCCACTGCTTCGGCCGTAGATACCGCACGAATTCATGCACGAGTGTTGGAAACGCCGCACGTTTCGCCAGATCGCTGAACGTGGGGTCCGGCGAGACGTTGCACACGAGCAGTGTCCCCGCACCCACCGGCGCCGCGGCGAGGGCGACATCGCCGGTGCTCAACGTCGCCGCGATGTCCGCGCCGCGGCGCCGCGTCGGTGTGGTGTAATGGCGCCGCACATGGATCTGTTCGAGTGAATGCCACGCCGCCCCCGCGAACGGGCGAAGCAGCGGATGCAGCTCGACGTCGCCAGCCACTACGTGCGCCGCTGTCCCGCCGGCAGGGTGATCCACCCGCTCGCCCGGCTCGAACGGCAGCACCTGGCGATCGGACGCCAGCCCACGCAGCGCCGCGAGGTTCTCCGGACCGGCGCCCGGCCCCAGAAACACCACCACGCCACCGCCGCGTTTGAGAAACTCGTAGAGTTCCTGCGAAGCGTCGGCGCCCAGCCGATCAGCCGCATCCAGCAGGACCACCTCCACGTCGTGCAGCGTTGCCGCCGAAAGACGATCACTAGTCACGAGGCGAAGCTCGATCGTCGCCTGCTCCGCCGGAACCGGCGCGAGAGCACGGGCAAGGAAGTAGCTCGATGTCGCGCCAGCCTCCACACTCGCATCCGTGCAAAGAACCACCGGCACACGGGCCGCCACGGAAACGACCGCGTGAAACCGATCGTCCACAGCAAAAGCGTCCGCTGGAATGGTCGCCGACAGCTCCTGCACGCCAAGCGTGTTGAACCGCACATCAAACTCGGCGCCGGCCGAGGCCCCAGGCAACACAGTTATCTTCCGCTCGAAGTCGCCGGCCCCGTTGACCCCCAAACGGACAACACGCGATGTCGCCACCGCACCGTGGTTCGTCACCTGCACGTGGATACGGCACGGCTGGCCCACGATCGGCCGCGGTGGATCGGCACGCACGCCAGAAACCACAACATTCGGATGCGGCTTGTCCGCTTGGATCCGATGGACCACTACATGCACGTCCCGCGGCAACGGACTGAAATCGGCGTCCGCCCAGTTGCTCTGCTGAACGTCGCTGATGATGTGTAGCTCTTTGCGTGACGGGCGAAAGCCATCAAACTGCGCAGCGGCCAGCGCAATCGCGGCGCTGCCGTCCGCCCGCTCAGCAGTCGCGGCCACGCCACCAAGCCGCTGCTTCAGCACGGCGAAGTTCCCGGTCGGCGCCGCTTGCAGTGGTTGCGGCGAGAGCCCGACGAGCAAGACGTTGGCCCGGTCCCCCCGCCCCGGTTCGAGGCCGTCCAGGATCGCCGCCGCGCGCGTCGTGGCCTCGGCCATTGGAGACAGAAGCGGATCGGCATAGCCCATCGATGCGCTGACGTCGAGCAGCAGGACCGCAACCGTGTCGCGATCCGCCGTCGCCGCCGCGTCGGCCGACTCGAACCACTGCGGCCGGGCAAACGCCATCGCGAGCAGCGCCACCACCGCACACCGCAGCAGCAGAAGGATCAGGTGCCGCAGTCGGTGCACGCGCGATTGGGACGCCATTGCCGCCCGCAAGAAGCGAATTGTCGGGAAGACCACCGTGTGCGGCCGACGACGGTTGAACAGATGGATCGCGATCGGCACGCTCACCGCCGCCAGACCCGCCAGCATGCCGGCGTTCGCCCACGTAAGTATGGCCAGCATGCCGTCCACGGACCCGGATACGGTGGTCGATCCTGTCACACTGCACCGATATACCCGTCGCAATGAAGGGACAGAAGCCGTGCGGAGGCGCCGAAGGCAGTCCGCACACCAAAGTCGCCGTCCTGGAACATTATACGGCAAATGGGGTGGTGGGATCTCTATCCCGCCGGGAACGCTTCAAATTCACATCCGGTACGTTCCGACGCAACGAGGATCGGCACCACATGGGCCCGAAGCCACGGGACAGCCATGACCGTGAAATGATCGCCCCAATAGCCCTGCCTCCAATCCGACGGTTGCCACGCTCGCTGCTGCACGTTCGCCGACACGTCGCGGAGCCCGACCATGCCGCAGGCCGGCGAGTGAACTCGGTCGTTGGTACCGAAGAGCCACGGCCCGATGCCGTTAATCAGCCAATCCTTGCGGCCATAGACATTCAGGACCACGCCCGCTCGGCTCGCGACGCCCGCCACGTCGTAGTGCGGCGAGACCGTCCCGTGCAGCGCAATCACGGATGTGAGACGGGCCCCCGGCGCGAGTTGCCTGATCGCCTCAAACGCGATGTAGACGCCGGTCGAATACGCCACCACGTGCAGCGGTGCGCCCGGATGTGAGACGAAGAGTGTCTCGATTCGGCGGGCAAGACGACGGGCCTTCACGTCGAGCCGATGCCGTCGCATGAGATCCGGAAGCACGAGCAGGCTGCCCGCCGAGCGGCTCCAGCGGAACAGGTGGACGCTGTGGCCGAGCCCCTCGCGCCGCAACGCCGCAAACATGGCGTTGAATCCCCAGACGATAAACAGCCACCGCACCGGCTCGACGAAGAGCACGGACCCGGCCCGCGCGTCTCCCCGGCCAATATGGCGGGCCGTCCGGCGGCCATTGCGCCACACGGCCGCGGCCCAGAGGGCCGCCACGCCGATAATCGCACCCCCAATGGCCAGATTCCACATCACAGCAGTGTATGCCGCCGTCCCTCGACGCAAAAACCCCACATCGAGGAAAAAAACGGGGCGGCGCGAACCGGGCCGCCCGGCCGGCGTACCACCCTTGAAAGCGGAATGAAACCTTCGTCAATCGCCTGACGAAATCCTCCTTCTTCTCCGCCTCCTCCGAACGTGCAACATCCGCCTGAGACAGGCGGCAACAGGCCGGTGCGTGCCGGCCTGTTGAGCTGCGCGCCGTGCGCGCCGCGACGCCGGAGAAACGCAACACCTGTCGCCACGTCACTTTAGCCCAATTTCAATCCGTGCAATCCCCGCCGCCGTCAGCCTTCAACCGCGCAGACATTTCGCTCCGCTTGACAGCGTGCGAAGCGAGAAATAAGCTCGGAGTGGCCGGCCAGTCGTATCGGTGCCGCGCCGGGGAGTGCTCATGGATGTCCGAATGGACTTGGCGCGGATCATCATCTCGGAAACGAGTGATCAGCAGATTATCGTCCTCCGGGAGCACGCGGGCGAGCGCCAGTTTCCCATCGTCATCGGCATCCATGAGGCCATGGCGATCGACCGGCGACTGAAGGGCTACCGGACGGCCAGGCCTCTCACGCACGAGTTGCTGGCGAGCGTCATCGAGAGCCTGAGCGGTGAACTCGAACGGATCGTGATTCACGACTTGCGGGATCACACATTTTACGCCAAGCTGGTGATCCGGCGGAATGGTGCCTTGCTGGAGATCGATTCGCGGCCTTCGGACGCCATCGCGTTGGGGGTCGCCGCTGACACCCCGATCTTCGTGGCCGAGCACGTGCTTCGTGAGGTCACCGAGATGCCGGAAGCATGAACAATACTAAGGTCGGCACGCTTTTTTTGAGCGGCATGACAGGATACCCAAGAGCGAACCCTTCGGTAGTTGTTTCGGAATGATGATCGGCACTGATAGCGAAAAGCAAATGGAAGCTTTTGCCGAGACGTGCGAGCGTCTCTGGGCGGAAGATGCGGCTGCCGGCGATCCACGATACCTCGTCCGGGCACCGGCCCGCCTGGACGTCATGGGTGGCATCGCCGACTATGCGGGTTCGCTGGTCCTCCAGAGCGCGCTGCCGCTCGAAGCGCGGGTCGCGATCGCCCCACGGACCGACCAGAAGGTGAGCATCACCTCGGTCAACCTGCCCGGCGACGGGCATCCCCGCCGATCGGTCTGGCCACTCGCAACGCTCTACTCGGCCAACGGAAAACTGACGTCACCGGAGAACCTCGCCGCCCATTTTGACGCCTCGGGTTCGGCATGGGTCCGGCCGATCGCCGGCGTGTTCTACACGCTGCTCGAAGCCGGCGCGGTACCTCACTACGGTGGCGGCGCGTCACTCATCATCGAATCGGAGATTCCCCCGGCCGCCGGCATTGGCTCTTCCGCCGCCGTGAGCGTGGCGACGGGCCTGGCGCTGGCCGCCATGACCGAGCAGAGCATCGCGCCGATGGAGCTGGCCCGGCTCTGCCAACGAGCGGAGAACCTCGTCGCCGGCCTGCCGGGCGGCATCACGGACAAAGTCGTCTCACTGCTCGCGGAAACCGGCGCGCTGTTGCAGATGCGATGCCAGCCTCACGAACTTCTGGGCTATCTGCCCCTGTGCCCCGGTGCGACGGTCCTCGGCATCAACAGCGGCACACAGGGCGAAAAACGCATCCAGAAATTCGTGGAAACGCGCGTGGCGTCGTTCATGGGCCTGCGGATCATCGAGAGCTTCATGCGCGGCGCCCGCAATGGCGGCGATGTAATCAGCGGCTACCTGGCTAATATCACGCCGACAGAATACGTCGAGCGCATCCGCGATGCGCTGCCGACCAAGATGCGCGGCCGTGACTTCCTCGAACGCTACGGGCACATCGACGATGCCGCGACGCGCGTCGAGCCCGACACCATCTACAAGGTCCGCTCCCGCACCGAGCATCACATCTACGAGAACGACCGCGTGCATCGCTTCGCCGAGCGGATGAACCGGGCGGCGCGGTCGAGCGACACGGAACCTCTGATCGAAGCCGGCGAGCTGATGTACGCCTCGCACTGGAGCTACAGCCAGCGCTGCGGCATGGGAAGCATCGAAACCGACGTTCTCGTGAACTGCCTGCGCAAGCAGGGGTCGAGTCGGGGCATCTACGGCTCAAAGGTGACCAGCGGCGGCTGCGGCGGAACGGTCGCCGTCCTGCTGGCCGACACCCCGGGCGCCCACGCGGCCGTTCAGGAAGCCTGCCGTGCTTACGCCGAGAAGACCGGCCATGCACCGCAGGTCTTCACCGGTTCGAGAAACGGTGCCGCCAGCGAACCGCCTCAGCGGCTGAGCGTCCCAGCCAACCAGGCCCGAACTTGACGCGCCCTCACCAATTCCATGGCCGCTAGCTCGTACCAACGGCCCAAGCGCGTTACCATGCCCGCATGACCAGCGGACAAGACTCAAGAGCGGCCGTCGACACCGCAGTCGAAGCGCACGCCCGCGGGCCCCGATCAGGACGCGTCAGTCTGATCATCGCGGTTCTGGTCGCCAGTCTCACCGTGGCCAGCGCGATCGTCTTCACCGGTGCGAAACGCCGGCCGGCCGGGGATGTGTGGCTCGGGCTGGCCGCCGGCCGCCTGATCCTCGAACGCGGCTACACCGACTTTCCCGTCGCGGATGAGTTCACGTGGACATTTGCCGGCAAGACCTGGTACAACCAGAACTGGCTCTCCCATGTCATTCTGTACTGGACCTACGATCGACTCTTTCCGGCGGCAATCGTTGGACTCAGCTTGATCTGCCTCCTGATCATCGCGGTCTCACTGATTCTGACAACGCGCGTGCTCTGCGGCGAAACAATGCTCGGTGCATTGCTGGTCGCGCTCGGTCTGGTCGCCGGCCATATACTGTGGCAGATCCGCCCGGACACGGCCACGCGCATCTGCGCATGCCTCATGCTCCTTGTACTGGTCCTGACCACATATCGCCATGCGCTCTGGGGCTTGGCCGTCCTGCCGCTGCTGCTGTTCTGGTCCAACGCCCATGGCGGCTTTTTGCTGGGCTACGCGATGGTCGGGGCCTGGCTCGC
>JAFGKA010000598.1 GCA_016928855.1 Phycisphaerae bacterium | reverse complement strand
TTCTTCGGGCTCTTCGACATGCACGGCGGGCTGTGGGAATGGTGCGACTCGCGGTTCCCGGCCGAGTTCGTAACCGACCCGCGAATTTCTCCGGAAGCCCGGGCCGACCTGTACGTCGTGCGTGGCGGCGCCTACTATTCACCGGCGGTGCGATGCCGATCGGCCCAGCGGAATTACGGCGATCCGCGGACGCCGGGCATGTACTGGGGCTTCCGCATCGTGATGGAGCTTCGAGGCTCATGAGACGGCTCATTCCGACGATCGCTGCATTGCTGGCCCTGTCGATCGGAGCCACCTGCGCGCCGGACGTCCCCGTGCAAACACTTCCGGTCGAGACGCGATTCGCGATGACCAATTTCTCGACACAGTATTACGTCGCGTTCGCCATGCGGGTACACGGTGACGAGCCGGCGGCGTATGCCTGGTCTCCGCTGCTGGCGCCGGGCGCGACTTACCGCGACGATTTTCTGACGGCGCTCGGCGTGCGTTGTCCGGACGCCTTGGATTTCCAGGTGCTGCTTTACGAGCGCGTGAATGCCGATGTGCCGATCGGGCTCGATGCGACCGAGGCCGTCAGCTCGACGCCGATCGCTGCCGGCGAAGTGTTGAATGTGCCCGCGTGCAGCGTGGAGCCGGTCGAGGTCTACACGATCGTCAACTGGGACGCGCCCGAGGGAACCGCCCGCGTGAAATTCGCGCAGGACACCGCCGTCGAAGCCGAGATTCGCCGTCTGGGCCTGTTCCCGAACGCACAGGCCGTTTGGGAAGTAACCGGCGTTGACGCCGCGTTGGCAACGACCGCCGCGCCGCCGCTCGCGGCGAACGAACCGATCGCGGGGCGCGTAACGCTGACAAATGGAACCGGTGTGGAAAACATCGGCGTTCTGCTCCGCACCCGCTTTCGCGTCCGTCTCGACGACGGCGACCCCGACAACGACCCGGACGGCGGATGGAGCGATGCGATCGCGGTGACGAAAACCGACGCCACGGGCACGTTCGCCTTCGATCGCCCCGCCGGCGTGTATCGCATCGAGGTCTTCGCAGACGGTTATCTGTTCCGGCCCGCGGTCGTGGATGTGGAAACGCCGCTGGCGCTCATCACCTTGTTGGCGGAGCCTGAGTGATGCGTGCGTGGATACGACCAATTTTGCTGATACCTGTGATCGCAACGCTGCCGGCCGGATGCGACCCCGCGTTCAACCCGACCGGCGAACCGCTCAACCCGTTTTGCGATCTGCCATCAATAGCACTCGACGGCGTGGCACGGACGATGACGTACGACATCGCGCCGCTCGGTTCGCTCACGAAGGGTCAGGTCCTCCGGCTCCGGGTCGACGGCGCCGACGTCAGTGCGGTGTTGATCCTCGCCGAAGACCCCGACGATGCGGAACAGGGCCTGCTCGCCGGCGGCGGCCCGCCGAACACGGCGTTCGACTATCGCGTTCAGCGCGATGGGCGGTACTTCGTTTTCGCGTTCTTCGATGCCTCAGCGGCCGCTGCTGATCGCATCGCGACACTGAGCGCAGAGCCAGGCCCAGCCGACTACCGACCACCGGCACAACAGATCGTCCAAGTGCTATTCGAGGAAGGCTACCTCACCAACCCCGGCCTCGTCGATCCGGAATCGTTCACAGCCGAGGAAATCGCCGTGCTCGCCGATCTGAGCGGGCCGGTCCGTGAAGGCATCATCGACCGGCTGCGGACGATCTTTGCCGGCACGCCGATCGAAATTCAAACGGCCGACGACCCGCTGCCGGACAACGTCTACTCGACCGTCACGCTGCGTGCCGAACGCCGACTCGCCGGCGCAGATGACACATTCGACACGGCAATTCCGCCGCTGCTCGCCGAGCACGCGGAATGTCAGGACATCGTCGTCTTCGGCGAAGTGCTCTCGAGCGGCTCACAGATCGACGCGGGCAATCGCAACCTCAGCGACGCGGCCGTTGTCTACGTCGGCAGCTTCCAGGGCCGCGGAGCCAACTGCCGATCCGCCGCGACGAACTCGGTCAACACGATGGTGCTCGGCCTGGCGCACACGGCAGCACACGAGATCGGCCATCTCGTCGGCCTCTACCACGTCTCACTGACCGACATCATGAACCGCTCGCCGACACTGGCGTTTCAACGGGAGCTCGAACTGGGGCGGGGACAGGTCATCTCGGAAGCCGGCGGCAACACGCAGGTATTGACCACCGTGATCCAGGATCCCGCGTTCTATTTCCAGACCGCGTTCGATCAATAGGGCCACGTTCCGCTGTTGATCTTCGCCGATCCGCCCGTGTTCACTGTTCTTGAGCTTGCTGCTACCCGCAAATCGGCGAGGTGGTGACATCAGCCCCGCAGGGGCACAAGTTTTTAGCCCAGGGGCGTAAGCCCTGGGGATGGTGATACTTGCAGCGGCAAGAGCCCCGTAGCGGCGAAAGATGGGCGTGGACGTCTGTCGCCCCTTCGGGGCTCGTGGGTCTATTCCTGGCGGCGTCCAGGGGCTTACGCCCCTGGCTACTCACCTTCGCCCCTTCGGGGCTGACGGGCAACGGCATACTGTAACCCAGGAGCTTGCCAGGTACTCACAACCGCGCGGATGCCACTGGTCCCGACGTACGTCGGGACCAGAAAGTGCCTTCTTTTCGTCACCTGCGTCGGTCGTTGGCGAGCTTCAACAGCGACAGCCCCACGAACATCGCTATGACAATTGGCGGCCCCAGTGCACCACAGCCCGAACCGCCACCTCCGCCAGAGGTCACTGTCACGGCGACGGTATCGGATGCCAAGTTGCCCTGCGAATCGGTCACGATCAAGACCACCGAGTGCGCGCCGGTGGCCAGATCGACCTGCGGCTTCGGGCCCGTCGCGATCGCGTCACTGGCCGCGCGCCACTCATACTCCAACGTAAGTCCAAGGTTACTGAAGCTGCCCGTGCCGTCGAGCACGACCGGCGCCGTCGAGGCTCCGGCTGCGAGGACCACACTCTGGTCCCGGCCGGCATACGCCACCACGGGCTGCCCGCTGCAATCGACGCCCCACTCACCACACGGCGACGGAGCGGCGGTCGGCGCACAGCCCAATGCCACCAGCAGCCCGGCGGCCATGAGACCAGGCAGAAGGCAGAAGCCAGAAGGCAGAAGCAGAGGGCCGCGCAGGCCTCGTCGTACACATCGATCCGTCGTTAATACGGGTTTCCGGAGCTGCCCAAGAGACCCTGCTTGGAATCGACGCATCCGAATCCCTTCTCTCACCGTCTGAAGTGGTGTTCGCACGCCGATTGGGTCTGGAAGAACCCAACGCGAACCAGCTCCTGGCATCGACCGGTCGGACCGGACAGCGGATTGGCCCGAGGCGTGAACACGTTGTCCGGCCGTGCAAAACCCAGCCCAGCCGCAAAGCCGCGCTGCAGGCCCGGCTGACCAACGACGGCCGTCAGCGTCCGTGGCTGCGGCGCCCCGAGGCCGGCCAGCCCCCCGCCGCTGAGCCCCGTCGGCGACGACAGACTCGATTCTCCCGCCTCCCGGCCCGCGCCGGCCGAGCGAACCGCCGCGGAGGGGGCCGCAAGAATCGTCACGAGACTGAGTTGCTGAATCGTCGAGGCTGGGGCCGTGTAGGCGGGCCGCTTCGCCGGCCGGCTCGTCGGCTGAGAGGCGATGCCTGAAGCGCCCTCCACGTCCGCCGCCAGCACCACGTCTGAACCAGCCTCAATCGGGTGGCATGGGTCCCGACGTAGTCGGGAAAGGCCGCCGGCCGAAGGGTTTGCCCGTGTTTCGCACGCATACGACAGCGGCGCATGATGACAGATCCGGCCGCTCGACGACCCGCAACCGGCCACGCCAAGGCCGAGCACAGCCACGCCGAAGACACGAGCCAAAGATACAGCGCTCATCATGACACCTCCCGTCGCCTACGACGGGCCAACCCAACGCACGCGCATTGTACCCCTGGCCATCGCCAGGAACAATTCGCAGGAACCACCAGCGATCCGGCAGGCGCTTCCAGCAAATCACGCGCCAGTCCGTAACCGCTGGGAACATCCGCCGCCGAAGAGCAGGGATCGGACAGATACCCGTTCCGTAGACAGCGCGTACCCGGAATCACCGCCGGCACGGTAGCGGCATACAACGCGGGCCGCGACGAAGCCTCCGCGATTATGCGCCATTGTGCCCGGGTTGCGGAAGATCCATGGGCGATAATCCCCACCTGCACGCGGCCGCAAGCCAGATCTCGATACCCCCGCCCCCCTCGTGCCCGCAAGAACCGCCCGTCCCTCACACTCCACCACAAAACGCCCCTCTGGCACGGCACGTGCTGATGTCTCCCACGAGCTGCCAGCGCGGAAGCCTCCCCGCGCCACCTTCCTCCGCCCGCACTCGACGAAACGCCACCGTCGAGTGCGGGCGTCTCTTTATGCCCGTTGTTTCGCTCTACTCGGTTGTGAACGAAATCACGACGACCGGATCCCAGTCAGCATCGTCGCACGTGAAGTCCCACATCTCGGTCCACGGCACCACTGTGACCCACTCGCTTTCGCTCTGCTCGACGCGGTATTGGAAGCTGTCGATCGTCTGGCAGACTGTATTGCCCGTCGCATCACATTCCAGGTACGGCGCATACTGCGGCGCGTTCAGGTAATAGCGAAGCGGAAGTCCGCGCCCGCCGATGGACGCCGTCGTCACGGTAACCGGCTCGGTGCCCGCCGGCGACGTCTCCGTTTTGTTGGCGGTGAAACTCATCACATCGCGCGTTATCGGGTCCAGCGTCACGGTCAGGCTGCCGGTTGAATCATACGGTTCGCCGGAAATGGTTCCTGCTGCCCGACTCCAGCTCGCCGAGAACGTGTTTCCACTGAAGCTGCCGGTGCCGGTCCAGGTCTGCGAAATATCGCTGTCGTAGCTTTGCAGCTCCGAGCCCTGCCATTCGTAGATGGGGGGTTGGCGGAAGTGACCATGCACATTCACGCTGATTGCGCATTTCGTCAACGCCGATAGATCGTCATCGACCGGCTCCGGCGTCGCCTCGTCATAGATCACGTTTACCCAATCAAACGCCCCCCAGCAGAGATACCAGTCTTCCGCGGTACCGCCCAGATACATGCCCAGCAGTTCCGGATTGCCGGCCACATAGAAGCCCAGCCTGTTGATGCCCGGCTTCAGCTCGATTGGGCTGGTCTCGAATGTACTGAGGTTTTCGAAACGATAGATGCGAAGAATGCAATCGGACCGGTCCTGCAACTGCACCTCGAAAAGCTTCTTGTCGACATGATTGTCGTTCAGCATGTCGAGACCGTATTTCTCGACGATGTTGTCATTGTCGTCGCGTTCGATCACCCGCAGGTCGAAATCCGGGAACTTGGTGCGTCCGATGTCGCCCGCTTCGGCGTCTGTCCACAGACTCGCCAGCCGGCTCCATTGCACCAGCGACGTCTTGCCGTAGAACAATACTTTGTCATACGCCTGTGAGTCATCCTTGCGTGCCCCGGACGCGTACGGAACGAACTTGGTGCCGTCAAAGGTGATGGTACGCGTCGAGTCCCCCGGCGCGTTCGGATCGGCCACATGGAGCGTTCGCCCATTGATCCCGTAACAAACCAAGGCGTGACCGATCGGCAGGCCTTCCTTCGCGATGGCGATGTATTGCGGCTCGCCCGTAACCTTCATCGCATAGGCAATCGCATAGAAGTTCCGCTCGGCGTCCTTCAGCCCCGCCGCCAGCACCTTGTTGTAGACCTCGGTATCGAGAAGAACCTTCACCTCCGCCTGGGCAACCGAAATCAACTTGATTGCCGAATCATCATCCACCCAGAAATCAGGCGTCTGCCATCCGGGCCCCATGCCGTTGTCGTATCGTTTCCAGAGCGGCGCCTCGCCCTGCTTGCGTCGCTCAATGAAGTACCACATCGCCGTAATGCAGGTCCCTGAGCAATTCCCCAGCGGCGTGATCAACGAACCCCAGTTCGGAATATGCCAGTCATCGCGGCCCGGCAGAAAACCGGTGTCCACGCTCTGGCTCGACAACTGCGACAGCGGAATCCCTCCGATGAGCACTTCCGAAAAGTGCCGCGTCGCGAGCGTCACGGAATTCGCCGTCTGATCGACCAGCGGGATGGCCTCGAGCTGGCCCGTGCTCGGATCGCAGTAGAAGCCCATCGCGAAGTAGCCGTCCGGCACCGTCACAGGCACCGTCACCTGCACGAGTTCGTCCGCGTAGTCGTCCGGACCGTCCAGTGAAATCAACGGCGAGAGCGGTTCGACGGCGTCGCCGAACGAGTTCGCCAGGATCGGCCGATACGCAACCTCCCACGTCGTCGATTCCGCATACGCACCGGCCGGCACGTCGATCACCAACCCATCCAGTGCGCCACCCGGCTCCGACACCACGATCGTCCCGCCACCGGCGTCCACGGTCGCCGTGTCCACCCAAACGGAATCACCGACTGTCACGGCATCCGGTGGAACAGGCTGACCGGTCTGTGGCTCGCACGCGGCCAGCAACACCAGCAGACACGCCGCCGAACAGAAACCCCGCCATCCATTGCCCCGCACCGCGCTCCATTTGCCTAATATGCGTCTCGAAGGCGTCATAGATGTGCTCCTACCGCCGCCCCCTACCGTGCCTCTCTTATGATACCACCGGTCGTGTCGTCGTCCAAGAAATGGAGGCGTGTTGGCAGCCCGGAAACGAGCGCCAGCCGCCGTAGCGAGGACGGTCAGGCTCGTCTCACCACGCCCATTCGAGTTGGACGCCATAGACGAGCTTGTCGTAGTGGAATGGAGCCGCTCCCTGCTTGGTCATCAGGTCGGAGTTGGCGTCGGTCCAGTGGACGAGGGCGTGGAGGATGATGTCGCCGTAGCCGGGGTGCTCGAAAAGGCGCTGCGAGAGCTGCCAGGCGTACGTGGTAATCAGGTCGGAACGCTTGCGGCGATAGCGATCCAGCAGGCTGTGCTCGCGGTAACGGTCGGCCTCCCAACTGACGTTGAACCGGAAAACAAGCTCCTTGTCCGGCAGCAGCAGGTACTCGGCCGGCCGCCAGGGATTCAGGACCGGCAGCGCAAAGGCCGCGTAGAACATGTGTACATTGCGGTCGAACTCCGTGCCCTCGGTCGAAACCGATTCGTACCGATAGCCCAGCGTCGCATCGCCCGTGCGAGGGCTCTCGGCCAGCGGGCGGAACGCGAACCGCTGCTCGACGCCGACGGCGTTGACCACACCGTCCCGCTCGAACAGCCGGGTGGTCGGATACAGGAAATCCCTCGCCGCGAACTCGTAGTAGACGCCCGTGCGATCGAGCCACGCCCGGCCGGTGCCGACCGGCCAGTTGTACGCCACGCCCGGCCGCAGCGCATGCACCGACAGGAACGACTCGTTGCCCAGGAGTGTCATGTCGTAATCGTACGCCAGGCTCGCTTCCCATCGCTCGGCGACGCGGCGGGCATACCGCAGGCCGGCGCCATAATCCTGGTAGTTGAATTCGTCAACCTCGCAGTGCCACGAATGGCCCACCCGCGCGGCCAGCGACAACGCGTGGTCCTCCGTCGCCAGCGGCGCGTAGTGCAGACCGAACGTCGAGCCGACCTTGCTGTCGCTGCGCCCGCTGACCAGGCCCAAACCGACCGCCGCATCACCAACGAAGCTGACATTCGTGTCATACGCCAGCCCGGCCTGATACGACAACGAGAAGACCTGCCGTCGAGCCTCGCGCCGATGCCACGCGATCGAATCGGCCAGCGCCGGCTCCGGGTCGCCCAGCGCCGCGAGGGTATCCAGGGCGCCATCGAAACTGGCGATCGCCTCGTAGGCGTTGCCCAGCCGCGACTGGGCCAGCCCGCGGTAGAAACCAAGCCACGGATTGTCCGGCTCACGCTGCTCGACCGTGGCCAGGGCCTCGAGCGCCTCGCGCGGCTGGCCGGCATGCAGGTGCGTGACCGCCGCCTCGAACGCCGAACGGATGACGTCGGCATCGTCGGGCAAGGCATCGGCCGCGAATGCCGTCGTCGTCAGCCCGCAAAGCAAGACCACGCGCACCCGAGCCCGCATAGCGATATTATGTGTCCGAGATTTGAAGGTCATGGTTCCTCTCGGGCAGTGCGCAGCCATGGGAAACGGCTGCAAGCACTGGCGGACAAGCGGCCGGTGAAACCAATCCGGACACGGGCAAACCCTCCGGCCTGAAGGCCTGTCCCGACGTCACGTCGGAACCCACCCACCGCGGCATCCATCGCGTGTGGGCAATGCTGTCTGCAAAGCTCGATCATCGAGCCTTCACCCCGCCGTTACGCCGTGGCCGCAAGCTGGGCGCGGCGCGCCCGGACGCATTCCTGGCGATCGGCCGGCATGTCGGCCTCACCGAGCAGCATGTCGCAACCCTCGACGAACATCTCGCGGGCGAAGGCCGAATCCCACACGCGGTCCTCGGGGCTGCGATTCTTCACGGTCTTGAGGAAGCCCTCGAACTCGTCGAAGTAGCTGCCGTAAATGTGAAACGAATCAGCGATGTGGCAATACTCGCCAACCTCGACGCCAACGCGCTGGGCGACCTGAGCCTGCAGTTCAACGAACGCATACATGTTCATGAACGCCGCCTTGTACGCGTCGTTCGAACGCATGTGGATAATCATGTTGAGCCGGCCCCGCTCGACGCGGAACCAGAGGCGCTGAAGGCACGCCGGATCGCCGATGCCCAGATCCTCCCACGCCTTCCACGTGACGGCCTGGGCCCGGCGGGTGTAGCCGCACGCCTTGAGCTGCTCGACGCAGGCGTCGATCTGATTGATCGGCCCGTTGTTCGAGCCCGGCAGCGTGTACCGGAAGAGCCGCTCGTGGTAGGTGTATTCCCACTTGCCCTCGTCAGGGGCGATCCAGTGGTCGTGCACGCCGTAGAGCACCTCGGCCCGGTACTTCTCGAGATCTTCGAGCCCGCCGGGAAACGCCCGGTGCAGCCGCGGCTCGGCCAGCGGCTCGGTCACATGGATCATCGCCGCCACGTCGCGGCTGTTCGGATCATCGGGGCCGTCGTATTGCGTCGCGAAACGCTCGCCCTGCTCCCAGCAGGCCACGACAGCCCTCTCCCACGCCACGGGAAGCGTCCGTTCCACCACGTGAATTGTCTTCACGCCGACCTCCCTGATTCATTTTTGATTTTCGATTGCTGATTGCTGATTGAAAACCAATGGCTGGCGGCCCTTGCTCGTTCTGATCGAGGCTGTAAAGATTGCCGCCAGTTCGCTCGCTTCCTGATGCCGCATGGCCACCTGCTGCGGTGGAAGCAACTCGCCTTCCATAATCAGCTCCAGCCAGTATCCGCATTCGTCCGCCTCCTCGACCACGATACCCAGCTTCGCCTCGAATTCGGCCTTTGAACGTCCTCGGCAGGCCGCGCGATAGTTGACGCCAACCGCCGTCCCAGAACGAACAAGCTGATTCCCAATCGCCCGCCCCGACGTCGTCTTCGATAATGCATCCACCAGCTTCATAATGCGCAACCCAAAGCGCTTCGTGCGCGCCTTCAGTTCCTCCGGCGTCATGGGCCATCCCTCCCAGCAGGCCTTCAAATCAGCAATCTGCAATCATAAATCAGCAATGTTAGACTGCTTCCGGCACAACATACGGCGCTCGACAGTTCCTGGTCAACAGCGTATTGGTCTCGTCATCATTGATGCACCATTCCGTCGCCGGATCGACCCGGAGCGTCCGCCGGCCAGGAACCGCCCGATCAGACCGCACGCCCCAAGCCTGATCTTCACCCGTCGCGGCGATCCGTGCAACTCCTGCCGACACGGAGCCCGCCGACGCGTACCGCACGCGAGAAAGCCGAACCGAACCGCGAATGGACGCGAAGAACGGCAGACACCACAGGGCACAAGCACAGCAGATTCAGAGCAGTGTGACGCCTTTCTGGCGGAGTTCTTCACGCAGGGCGTCGGGCCAGAGGCTGGATTGGACCTCGCCGATGTGGTGCTTGCGCAGGAAGAACATGCACAGGCGCGACTGGCCGATGCCGCCGCCGATGGACTGCGGCAGCTCGCCCGCCAGCAGCCGCCGGTGGAACAGGAGCTTCGTACGGTCCTCGCAGCCGCGGATGGCGAGCTGGCGCTTGAGACTCTCGGCGTCGACGCGGATGCCCATCGACGAAAGTTCGAAGCTCCGCCCGAGCACCGGGTTCCAGACGACGATATCGCCGTTGAGGCCCGGCCCGCGGTCGGTCGGCGTGGTCCAGTCGTCGTAGTCGGGCGCGCGGCCGTCGTGCGGCTGGCCGCCCGGCAACGCCGCACCGATACCGAGGACAAACACGGCGCCGAGGTCCTCGCAGATCCGGTCCTCGCGCTGCCGGGGTGAGTCATCAGGGAAGCGCTTCGCGAGTTCCTCGGTATGGACGACCTCGATCCTCGGCGGCAGGACCGGCGTGATCGCCGGGTGCTGGCCGGCGACATGCTCCTCGGTCCGCCGGATGACGTCGTAGATCCTCTCGACGATGCGGCACAAGAAGTCGAGGTTGCGCTCACCGGCAGCCATCACGCGTTCCCAGTCCCACTGATCGACATAGATCGAGTGCAGCTCATCGAGCACCTCGTCGGGCCGGATCGCGTTCATGTCGGTGTAGATGCCCTCGCCCGGCTCGATGCCGTAATCGGCCAGAGCCATGCGCTTCCACTTGGCGAGCGACTGGACGCACTCGGCCCGACGGTCGTCGAACGCCTTGACCGGGAACGACACCGGCCGTTCGATGCCGTTGAGGTTGTCGTTGACACCCGTGTCGGCCAGGACGAACAGCGGCGCACTGACCCGGAGCAGGTTCAGGGCCTCGGCGAGGTTCGTCTGGAAATATTCCTTGATCATGCGGATGGCCCGCTCGGTCTGGCGGAGGTCGAGCGAATTACGGCCGGCGTCGGCGGCTTGCGGCATGGATTCGGCTCCGTAGGGCACGTACTCTGATTCGGGGCTGATCGGGAAGGACTACCCCTCCGGCATCACCGGCCCCCAGGATAGTGGACCGGCGGGTATCAGACAAACGGCGCCGCACCTCCGGCGCCCCAGGGGGCGCATCAACGGCCCGCCGACGGTAGAATGGGAATGGCGGCTGACGCACGATCCGCAGGAACTTCCGCCAGGCTCAGCCGTAGGACAAGAGAGGCTTCCGACATCCGAGAGGAATCCATGCGCAAGCGGAGCACACTCGTCGCGGCGGCGGTGATGGGCCTGATGGCCCTTCCGGCGTGGGCGCTCGACGGGCGGATCGTCCAGGTGGGCTACCCGATGAGCGCCACCTTCGACGATACGCTGGACGATACCTCGGGCGCTCAGAAGTATCGCCTCGGCACATGGGTACCGATCCAGGTCGAGCTGTTCAGCGAGGAGAACGCCCCCCTCTTCGAAGGCAGCCTGCGTGTCATTCAGCCGGATCGCGACGGTGACCTGGCTGTGACGTCGGAGCCCGTGGCGGTACGGGGGTTGCGGCGGTACTGGCTCTACACGGTAGCCGCACCGACCCGCGACGAGCAGCCCTTCGTGGTGCACGTGCTGGACGCCGACGGCAACGTGATCACGCTCCGCGACAGCTACAGCGGCAAAGACAGCGAACGGCTGATTCCTTCCTCGCGTCCGCTGGCACTCGGCACCCAGGACCGGGTCGTACTCGACATCTCGGCCCGGCCGGTGTCACAGCTCTACCGGCTGGCCAGCAAGGACGCCTACAGCGCGAACCAGGCAGACCGGGAGACGACGCAGCCGATCGTCATCGGTCGCCACGCCGCCAGGGATCTGCCCGGCCACCGCTGCGGGCTCGACCTGGTCGATGTCATTGTGTGGGACGCGGCCGATCCGGCCTCGCTGACAGACGCCGCTCACCAGATGCGGGCCTTGACCGAGTGGGTTTATCACGGCGGCATTCTCGTGCTGGGCGTCGGCCAGACATGGCAAACCGTGCAGAAGTCGGCCCTGGCACCGCTGTTGCCCGGGCCGCTGACGGGCACGCAACAGGCTGAGACGCTGCCCGAGATGGCAACGTTCCTCGATAGTGAGGAACGCTCGGCCAGCGGCACGACCGACCCGACCGCGCTCAAGGCGCCGATCACAATCTGTCCGATCGCCCGTGACTCGCTGCGGACCGGAAGCCGGATCATGGATTTCGGCCGGGAAGCCAGCGACCGGGTTCTCGTGTGCCGCCGCCGA
>JAFGKA010000083.1 GCA_016928855.1 Phycisphaerae bacterium | reverse complement strand
GGGGCCGTGGAGCGATCGCTATCTGGCCATCCAACACGGCGGACACAACATGTTCTTCCAGGATCAGCAGGGGCAGTGGTGGAGCACATTCTTCGGCAACAGCGGCAACGCCCCGTTTCGCGAACGGCCGGCGATTCTACAAATCACGTTCGACGCCAATGGCACAATCCGGCCCACGGCGGGACGGTAAGCGTGTGTTGACGCTTGTGGTGACACTGCTAACATGCGGGCTATTGCCCCCCCACGACCCGGCCTATGGAGTGAGACTAGCGGTCTGGGATTTCCAGAACGCGCGGGACGGTGGCGGTGAGCTGTAATGGACGCTCACAGCCATCAGGATCACCGCTCGGAATCTACGCATAGGAGGCATGCGATGTCGATCACAAGAAGTGCGCTGCTGATTCTCATTGGGATGAGCGCCTTGCACGCGCGTGGAGAACAGACGACAGCGCCAGCGGGGACTTGCAACCTGGAGACGGACCTCGTGGTCCCGAACGAACCGTCCAGGTGTACGCTCGGCGTGGCCAGCCCCATGGTGAAGGTTTTTCGGGAAGCGGCTGATTTTCGGGGCTCGTTCAACCCTGTGGTACGGCTGGCTGCGGCCGGGCGCGAACGCGAGAGCTTTCAGCTTGTCGTTCTCCCGCTGAAGACCAAGCTGCAGCAGGTCAGCTTCGAATGCACGGACCTGGTGCATGAAGGCTCGGAAACGCGCATCCCTGCCAAAGAGATATCGTGGAACCCGGTCGGTTACGTCCAAACCAAAAAGTCCAACTCGTCGATCCGCCGGGTCGGCTGGTGGTGGCCCGACATCCTGCTGCCCCAGAGGCCCTTCGACGTGGAGCCGGGGTTCGTGCAGCCGGTCTGGTTCACTGTGCATACGCCTGCAGAGACAAGGCCCGGGATCTATCGCGGCCTGGTGCGCCTGCACGCCGAGGGGAAAACCTTGTCCGTTGCCCGTGTGGAACTGACCGCCCGCGCGTTTTCGCTGCCCGTCAGCGGAAAACTCAAGACGGCCTTCTCCATCTGCCCCGGCCTTTGGGAGATCTGGTATAAGCCCGACGAGGTGAAGAAACGTCTGGGACTCACGGACCAGGCTGAGGAACTGCCGCTGCATAGCGCGATCGAGTGCGAGGATGTCCTGCCCCGGGAGAAGTGGTTCCAGATGTACGACTTCCTGCTGGAGCATCGACTGAGCCCCTGCAGTATCTACAGCAAGCTCAGGAATGGGACCTACCGGATGTTTCCGCGCACGGAGGATCTTGATTACTGCTACGAGCGCGGCATGAACACCGTCTGCCTTGGCAATGTCGATGTTCCCGAGGCGGCTGTCCAGCCCATGAAGGAGCTGGAGAGCTGGCTCGGCAAATGGAAGCCAATCATCGAGAAGAAGGCCTGGCCCGACGTAACCTGGTTCGTCCATGGCTTCGATGAGTCAGACATGCGCCCCGATCACGAGCAGAAGGCCGATCCCGCCATCCGCATGGTCTACGGAATGATTGGCGAGAAATTCCCCATGATCCGGCGCGAGTCGGCCAACCCCGTCAACCCGGCTCACTTTGGCCTGTTCGACATCTGGACCCCACTGACGTCCCAGTGGAACCCGGACTATGTCAAGAGGCAACAGAGCGGCGACGAGGTGTGGGCTTACGTTTGCTGCGGGCCTACGAAACCTCATGCGAATCTGTTTGTCGACTTCCCTGGAACCGATCCCAGAATCCTGCCGTGGCAGTACTACAAGCACGGGATCACTGGGTTCCTCTACTATCACATGCACATCTATCTGTGGCAGGAGAACTGGAACCTCAACGCGCCGAAGTGGCCCGAGCGTGAATGGAACACGCTCTCCTTCGGCACCGGCAACGATGGTATCCTGTTTTATCCTGGCCCCGACGCCACGCCGTTGGCAAGCACCCGACTGGAGAACCTTCGTGACGGCATAGAAGACTATGAAGCGCTTGTCATGCTGGCCGAACTCGCGGATGGCTTCCGTGCGGCAGGAAGACACAACGCCTTCGTGTCGCGCGCCCGGAAGGCGCTGGCCGTACGCCCAGAGCTTGTGCGCACGTGGACGGAGTACACCGACGACCCCGAGCAAATCGTCCAGGCGCGCGGCGAGGTGGATGCACTGATTGAGGAAGCTCTGCGCCTCGCGGATTGATCAGTCCCAAGGAGACTACCATGGTTCGGTCAGCTCGTACGCTCGCGCCGGCCCGACCCGCGCGATGGCTGCACACCCTTTCGAGAATACTTCTGTTCACGTTGTCTTTGTGGGTTCTGGTGTACCCTGCCCGCGGGGAGCAATCTGCTTCGGGGGCACCGGATCCTTCCGGCAGAGAGCTGCGCATTGCAGAGATGGAACTGCCTGCCGCGGCGCTGAATGGTGTGAGTCCCCTGCCGACGCTCCTACGGCCCGTTCCCGAACGGTCCAGCATTGCTGTGGACGGGAATGTCCCGCCGGCAGACCGTGAACACATCGGGTACGGGCTCGACACGCGCCCGATGCCGCACCTGATGCAGAATCAGTATGGCCGCGATCGGCGTCCGCGCAAGCTGCGCGTGGCGGTGCTCGAAAACGAGCATCTTCGAGCGACGTTTGCCCTGGACCTCGGCGGCCGGCTCTGGTCGTTGGTGGACAAGTCCAGCGGCCGTGATCTGCTCTATTCCAACCCGGTGTTTCAGCCGGCGAATCTGGCCATTCGCAACGCCTGGTTCAGCGGAGGCGTCGAATGGAATTTTGGCGTCTACGGACACGCAACACACACCTGCTCACCGGTCTTCGCCGCACGGCTCACGGACGCCGAAGGCAACCCGATCCTGCGTATCTACGAGTACGAACGCATCAACGACCTGCCATTTCAGATCGATTTCCTGCTCCCGAAAGATCTTCCCTGCCTGCTCGTCCACGTACGGCTCGCCAATCGGCACGACCACACCGTCCCGATGTATTGGTGGTCGAACATCGCCGTACCGGAGCGTCCCGGCTCGCGTGTGCTCGTCCCGGCGAATGCGGCCTATGGCTTCGGCGTGGAAGCGCGTATGAAGCGATGCGCCGTACCCATACACGACGACGTGGACTGCACCTATCCGGTGAATCTGTCGCTGGCGACGGATTACTTCTTCCGGCTGAGCGACGAGGTGCGCCCCTGGATTACGTCGCTGGACAAGACCGGCACGGGCCTGATCCAGTCTTCCACGTCGCGACTCCGGGGCCGGAAGCTTTTCGTCTGGGGCATGAACCGTGGTGGGCGCAAGTGGCAGGATTTCCTTACCGAGCCCGGGCACCCGTACATCGAGATCCAGGCGGGCCTCGCCCGCACCCAGCTCGAGTGCCTGCCCATGCCGGCCGGCGCGGAGTGGTCGTGGACGGAGAGTTACGGCCGTCTGAAGGCAGACCCGGCGATCGTTCACGGTCGCGATTGGCAGGCGGCAATCAATCACGTCGGCGAACGACTCGAAGCGTCGCTGTCCAGTGCCGAGCTGGACCGCTGGCACGAGCGGCTCGCCACGACGGCGCAAAAGCCGCCCAACGAGATTCTGCACCAAGGCAGCGGATGGGGAGCATTGGAGCAGATTCGCCGTGAGACGCAGGGCTTGGCCGCACCAACCGCTGCCGCCACAACCCCCTTCCCGAACGACTCGATCGGCCCGGCGCAGAAACCCTGGCTGATGCTGCTGCGCGGCGATGGCCTGCCGGAGCCCGACCAGCCCTGGCCGGACAACTACCAGGTCAATCCCGCGTGGCGGAAGGTGCTGAAGGAGGCTGTCGCGAACGGCCGAGGGTGCGGATGGGTCTCGTGGCTGCACCTGGGGGTAATGGCCTATCATGCCGGCGAGTCCGAGGCCGCCAGAGACGCGTGGACGAAATCCGTCAGACTTCGTGAGAACCCGGTTGCGCTGCGCAATCTGGCCGTCATTGCAAGACAGGATAAGCAACTCGATGAAGCCGCCTCGCTCTACAGGCGAGCGTACTCGATCGCGCCGGATATGGCCGATCTGGCGGTCGAGGCCGCCCAGTGTCTGGCTGACGCAAACCGGACCGACGAGCTGGGCGAGTTCCTGGGGGCTCTGCCGCCCGCGATCCGGTCACATGGCCGCGTCCGCATCTCGGAGGCCCGTTGGCTGATGGCCGTCGGGAAGCCGGAAGAAGCGCAAGCGATGCTGGAGGCCACGGAACTGGCGGATCTGCGCGAAGCGGAAACGGTCCTGAGCGATGCCTGGTATCAGGCCGAAGCCGCCAAACGGGCGGCGGCCGAAGACCGCGCGCTGACCGCCGAACTCATTGCTGAGGTGAAGCGAACCGTCGCATTGCCTTCGCAGGTGGATTACCGGATCGGCAGCGGCCAGTGACTCACCGTGATGGCATCAAAGCGGAATCGCTACTGGGCTGATGTCGACACCGTCACCCGACCAGCGTCATGGCGGATTGTCAGGAGCTTCGTGGCCGGGTCGAAGGACCAGCCGACGCCGTCACCGCCCGCAAGCTCGTTGACGGCACGCAGTTCCTGCTGCCCGAGCCGGACAACCTTCGGCACGAACGCGAGCTTGAGCGTAGTCGTCGATGGCGCGATGGTCTCGAATTGCACTTCGCCCGGGGCATAACGGACGTCCCGAACGCACACCCTGGTGCCCACGATGTGATCCTGTCCATCGGGAGCCAACTCGGGCAGACACGGCATCGCTTCGAGCACGTGGCAGACGGTATAGAGGTGCTGAGAATACCAGTTGGGACGCACTTTCTTCGGAGCATTCTCGCGCACGGTATGGAAAAATGTACCAAAGAGCCCCGTCGGCGCCTGCATGAACGTCAACGCATGCATGCCCGACAACGCGCGGGCCCTGACCTGCGCATCGCGGGTAGCGGCGTACGCATTGGCCAGGGCCAGGCAATAGCGGGCGGTGTGGCCCGGCATAATGTGGTCGAACCCGGCCTGCTCGGCGACACCCGGCGCCGGCGCGGCGGCATGACCTTCCGTGTGAACGAGCCGCTCCTCCAATCGACCGAGGATGCGACGGGCCATCTCGACATATTCGGGATGGACCTTAGCCTGCCGAAACAGATAATCAGCGGTGAAACACATCGGCTCGGCCGAGAGGTAGTGATCGTCTTTGGCTCGGACGTCCTCGTGGTACGTGCCCCAGACGTTTTTCTCGACATGAGTCTGAAGCATGTACTTCAGCGCCCGCTCACGCGCGCGGCGATAGGCGGGTTTGTCCTCGTAGCGAACCATTCGCTCGAAGAACTCGACCAGAAACACCGGCGCCCCACCCAGATCCTGCAAGATCTTCGCGTCCTCGGGCACCACCCGGAACGGCCAGGAGCCGTCTTCACGCTGCTGACTCGCGAGTGTCTCGGCGACCTTTCGTGCCGCTTCGAGGTACTTTGATTCAGCGGTGGCTTCATACACCGCGAGGTATCCGCTCCCGAGAAACGCGGCTTTGTCCGGCTCGATGGCGTCTGCGTCCCTGCCGCCACCGGGTTTTCCGTTCTGCCAGGTTGAATACGGCACGTTCGCGTAGACCGCATCGGGAGGTGTCGAGTGTGCAATGTTCCAATCCGCCAGATCGCGAGCCCGATGCAGCCATTCCCGCTCGCCACAATAAGCGTAGTAGCGCAGAAACGTGAAGATGAAGTACGCATGTTGGCGTGCCGGGTAAGCCAGCTTCCGATCAGTCCGCGTCCCATCCGCGTTCACGAACGCGCTCTCGAAGTAGCCGGCCAGTTCGCCGTCCATGCGGCCGGGGACGTAGGCGCCGTCGGCCTTCTTCAGAAAGTCCATGGCCTCCGTGACGGCATCCGCGACCGGGCGCCGTGGCAGGACGATCCCATCGACCACCTTTACCAGCGGCTCTTCCGATCGTTCCGCCGCATGCGAAATGCCTGCACACGTAAGGAAGACGAGCCCACCAATAACCAGCCGCGACAAGCCTGTATTCACGCTTTGCATGCGCCACGCTCCGATGGACTGTATGGGGGGCGCTCCGCTACTCGTAGAGGTGTGATACCGCCGCTGGCATCAGGCGTCAACCGCAATACCGGACGCATCGTCGGGCATGGTATCAATTGCGATCACGGCACCAGGAACGTATCCGTCTCGTACTGGGGCAATTCGGTACCCGAATAATGACGCAGCGTTCCGGCGCGATAGATATGGTCACCGTCGACGCCGACAGTCGGCCGGGTCACCCAGCCGATCTCGCCGGTGATGTAGAGCACGTTCTGTCCGGCGTTGGCATCGTGCGCGTTGGAGTTCTCCGGGCCATAGGGATCCAGGCGATGCGCGGCCCGCCCGCTGAAGTACGGGTTGGCATCACCCAGTACAACCATCCGGCTTGGGAGCTTGTCCACGAGCAGTCCGCGCCGATCGTTGTTGTTCTGGATGCTATAGTTGAAGTTCGCCGCCTCGGCGAAGTCGTCGGCCCGGCGGTAGTTGTCCATCATCATCGGGATGCCGTCATCGCGGCCGGGGCACAGGAACACGCGGGGATTGTTCACATACCCTTCCTTGAGCAGCAGATACGGGTGGCGCGTGTTGCTCGCACGCAGGACGCCGGGCGTGCGCGCCCGCAGCCACGTCCCACCGGTCACTGCCGGCGCCTGCGGCAGAAAGCCGGCGTTGGCCTGCTGATAGCTGGCCAGACCCGCGTAGATCTGCTGCATGTTCTGTCGGCACATGTTCCGCCGGGCGATGGCTCGCGCCCGGTAGTAGCCGGGCACGAAGATCCCGACGAACAACGTGATGCACGCGGCGATCGTAATCAATTCGCGCAAGGAAAGGACGGGGCTGCCCGACAGCTCGCGGCCCGTTCCACTCGGCAACACCGACGCGGCCCCCGAAGCCGCCGCGGCAGAGAAAGGTATCACCGCCTCGGTCTCCGCCACGCGTGCCAGAATGCGATCCGCGAGAGCGTCGGGCACCGCAGGCGCCGGATAGGCATCGAGCTGATCCAACAAGCGACGGCACCGCTCACTGGCCGCGCTGAGCTGCGGCGATGACGCAATACGCGCCTCCAACAACTCGGCCTCGGCCGCATCCAGCATGCCGAGATGCAGGTCCGTCAGTTGCCTGGACAACTCGTTCTGATGATCAGCAGCCTCATTCATGACGTTCCCAGCCCCAGCCGCCCTTCATCCCGGCTCACCTTCCGACCCCAGCGGCTTCGTTTGCTTCCCCGGCCGGCCCTGAGCGCTCGGCCGATTCACCCTCACACGTTCTCGTTCACGGCCGCCTGATACGCCCGGGCAAAATGCGCCACGGCGGCATGCAGACGGCTTTTCACCGTCCCCAGCGGAATCCCGAGCACATCGGCCATGTCCTTGTACGGAAATCGATGGTAGTAGCCGAGCACCAGTACCTCTCGGAGATGATCCGGCATGCCATCGACAACCCGCTGCACGACCTCACGCCGTTCGGCCTCCGCCAATACATCCAGCGGAACGTCGGCATCGTCCGCCAGGAAATCCACAAACCGCTGTCCTTCGTCGTCCCCTGAGCCGACATGCACGTCCAACGGCACTTCCGGCCGACGCGCCCGCCCCCGGAGCATGTCCCGTGCCTTGTTGGCCGCGATCGTGAACAGCCACGGCTTGAAGCGACGGCTCCGATCGAAGCTATTCGCCGCCAAGTGCACCTGAAGAAACGTCTCCTGAATGACGTCGTCGGCACTGGCCGCGCTGCCGGTGAACCGCGCCAGAAAGTGAAACAGCTCCTGGCTATGGCGCCTGACCAGCAGTTCGAACCGGTCGGTTTGGCCGGCCAGGTATTCGGCCATCAGTGTTTCATCAGTCGGAGCGTTCACCGCTTCCTACATTCCTTACGAGGGATTCGCGTGCGTGTTCGACGGATTCATACCACCTGGGTCGTATGATAGCGGCCCGCCCGACAGGGTCAACAACGTCCGTGCCCCACCTAGGGCCAAAACCACGGTTCCCATATGGATTTACGTACGATCGGACACGCGGGGGCCCGCTCGCCGGGGCCTGCCGGCTCATGGGAAAAAAGGGCAATTTTGCCCAATCGACAAGCCGATGGTACTCTTGGGGGCGAATTGCCCGGTTCCGATAACGACTGCCGAGCCGGCGGAAGGTGAGCCATGCAACTGGAACATCGAACGCTTCCCCAGCAAACCCTGTCCGCGTTGATTGAGGCATCCGCGACGATCAACGGCTCGCTCGACCTCCAGACGACGCTCGAAGCCATCGCCCGCACCGCGGCGATGGTCGTCCAGGCCGAAGCGAGCAGTGTGCTTCTGCTCGATCCGCGCCGAAACAAACTCGTGTTCAAAGCAGCGATCGGCGATCGGGGCGGCGCCCTGCTCAACGAGGAATTCGACGCCAACCTCGGCATCGCCGGGAAAGTGGCGGCGACCGGCCAACCCATGCTCGTAACCGACGTACGGCAGGACAAGGCGTTCTTCAAGGGCATCGACGACAAGAGCAGTTTCACGACGCGCGGGCTCGTCGCCGCCCCGCTGATCCATCAGAACCGAACGATCGGCGTTGTCGAAGTCCTGAACAAGATCGGCGC
>JAFGKA010000597.1 GCA_016928855.1 Phycisphaerae bacterium | reverse complement strand
TCCTCCGCGCCCGGCACACCCGGCGGCGTGTCCTCAAACGTCAGACTCTGTTGGATCTCCGACATCATCGTTCGACGGAAACCCCCGCTCAGGGACGTCGGATCGAGAAAGCTGTTCCACAGCCAGTTGCTCGAACAGCCACAACTCGCGCTGGCTGCCAACGCGGCAACCACGCCCTGAACGACCCGTTTTCGTTGCCATCCAATCAGGAAGACCATGCCTGCCCTCGTTTGCCGGCCACCCGCCGACCTGCCGAGTATGGTCACACGACCTCCGCCGTGCGCCGCCGCTTCGTCTGTATGCCCGTCTCCGGCCGTCACCTGTCCGGCACCGCCGAGAACCTGGACTCTGGCGCGCGCCACCGCCCATCTGCCGCGCCAGCATGTAGTTATCGGCAATTGTCGGGGGAGCAGTTGAGGTCGACACGCCCCCTCCAGAACGCTCCCGCGCCGGTCCGCCAGCATGCTCTGTCGCATGCGCCACTCAGGCTACTTCGTATTCCAGGCCCGCGCGGTTCGCGAAAAAACGCGCCGATCGGCCCTGATGCCGCCGCTGCCAAGCCCTTGCCGACGAAGCACCCGTGAGCCCGACCACAGGTAACCGCCGACAGATCCGTATGTTAACCCTGGATCCCCGCTAAGGCGTGCCCAGCCATCGGCCTCGCGCCTACGCAACTCCGCCGCGCCCCGTTCCGATCTGCTCGTTCACCCCTCCCCGGCTGCGAAGCGTCTCGCGAAATTGGCGAACCAATCCACGCTGTTGATCACCCAATACATCAAGGCCCCGTGCCCGCAAACGAACGTCGGTCGCTTCCGGCTCCGTCACCCCGCCCAGCCGTCGAAACGAGACCATATCGCCTCCGCTGAGGCGTGCACTGTCCGCCGGGGCACGAAATCGGTATTCCTGGCCGTCGACAGAGACGAGCAACCCCAACCCATCCGACGGACGGAGCCAGACCACATATCCCATAACGCAGTTCGCGAAACCACGTTCAGAAATGGCACTCACGTCGGTTCGTCCCTTCCGGTGCGCCACCACCAGAATCTCACACCAACCCAGGCCGCTCGCTTGCCCCCAACAAGTATGCCTCAAGAACGACTTCCATGCAACCATCCAGGCCAGCAACTGGCCTGTGATTTTTCCAGTTTGCCGCTGAAGCGGATCCAGAAACTCACAGAGCCGAAGCGAGCCATGGCGTCAGCGCCGGGGGCCGCCTGACGGTAAAGCGTCACCAGTAATGAGCTTACGAAACGTGCGTCTCTGGATGCCTGCGGCCACCATCGCCCCGCGACGCCTGGGCGCGAGCGTCTACGGCAGCACCGCACCGGGACGATACACGTCTCTCAAGAAAAGCTTGTCGTGCCCCCGCACCACACTGCCCGTTGGGAAGTAGTGTTTCGGATCCACCGCCGGCCCCGTCGCCTGTCCCGGCGAGCCCCATTCAGCCCGCAGGGGCTCGGCATGGCCGTCGAACATCAGCGCGTTGATTACCGTGCCACGGCCATGGCGATACGCGAAGGCCTTGCCGCGTACATACTCATTCGGCGTACCGTTGCGGTAGTCACAGGGTGGCTCGGCCGAATGATAACCCGCGAAGTCCGCGGTGCGGATATTGTATGTGATCTGCTGCGACGCGCTATCGACGAATCGGGTTCCATCCGCCAGGAACACCTTCATCGCCGCGCGGCCGACGCGCTCGATTCGCGGAAAATAGCCGGCCGGCACATCAACGATCGTCTGCGCATATTGATCGGCCGTCGGCTGGGCCATATCCCACGGCAGCACGCCCGCCACGAGGGCGAGCGACCCGTTTGTATAGCGATCATACATCGCCGGCCCGCCACGCATCATCGTGTTCATCGTCAGGTAACTCGGCGCCCGAATCATCAGCGTTCGATAGTCCGCCGGCACCCCGCTCGGCGCCCACGCCTCGGCGACCTGCCGATTCGCCGGGCAATGAAACGGTTCGGCCGTCGTGATGGGAAAGCAGCGCCGACGCACGTCCGCCGGCGTGCCCCCGCGCGGCAATGCGATGTTCATGTGTTGCAGCAGCGGCGTTGCGTAATCGAACGTGTTCAGCGGCATCCCGATGCGCCAGGTTCCCGCCTCCGCCGGCGGCGCCGAACCCACGTGAGCTAGCGGATAGCCGCTCGTGAGCGGCGAGCCGGGAATGTAGCCGTTTTCCACCGTCTGATACCCATGTTGGGCATTCCCGAGGTTCTTCAGATTGCTCAGGCACACGGTCGCCGTCGCCTGGGCCCGCACCACGGAGAGCGATGGAAGCAACGTGCTCAGCAGCAGCGTGATCAACGCCACGACCACAAGCAACTCGAGCAGATTGAACCCGTGCCGCCGCGCACGATGCCGCTTAACCACCACGTCGCACCTCACCACCGCAGCGGGGACAACGCGTCGGCGCAGGCAGGCCGCGGTACTCGTTCAGCACCACCGGTTCGTCGCAGCGCGGACAACGATACGCCGGGCCGACTGTGTCCCGGCCGCACCGTGGGCAATGGATGGCATGCTCGCCCGGGACAAGGCGATGGCTGAACACATGGCCACATGTCCAACACTTCCGGACCGATTCAATCTGTTCCGGCGCTGCCGTACCGGAGCATCGCCATACAGCATGTAACGCGACGATTCCGGCCACGACGATTCCCAGGCCCAGCGCGGCCTGTCGCCATCGGCCCGCGAGCGGCGTTCGCGCCTGGTTCTTTCTTGTCGCCACCTCAATCACGCTGTCGGCCCGGTTCGAAATAAAACCCACAATGGCAATACCGCGGATGACGCGCCCGCGCACAGCCGACGAAGCCTATTGTGACCGATTCAATGCGCCAAGAGATGAGACGCCGGAAATGTCAAGGGTGTGACACGATAGGCGAAATATCGATCCCGGCATGACCGCGAAACGCCAGCCGCCGGATCGTCCAGCCCGGTTCACCAGTCCGATGCCTGCTGACGGAAGCGGGAAATCGGCCGATATCCGCCTCAATATGTCGTCAATCGGGCGTCGAACGTCCGATAAGTGAAATATCCGATTTTCTCTTGGGAAAATTGTGCCCGATCCCTGGAGGATCGGCCACGTAGCTGGTATTATCCC
>JAFGKA010000596.1 GCA_016928855.1 Phycisphaerae bacterium | reverse complement strand
CGTCCGGGCGCATACCATGCAGCTCAATCGTTGCGCCGTGTGGAGACTCCAACGCCAATGGACGAATGCAGATCTTGCGATTGCGAGCCCGCTCTTCTCGCCAAGCCACGGCGCTCGACGTCCGCCCGTATTCTCCTGATTGCCGTGCTTGCCGGCGTGGCTACCCGCTGCCTCGCCTTTGTACTGAACCTCGAGATCTACTTCGACGCCGCGTACTGTGTGAACAGCATCCTGGTCCGCGACTACCAGGAACTGCTGGGGCCCCTGGACAACTTCCAGATTGCGCCGCCGCTGTTCTCCTGGATCGTCAAAGCATGTATCGGCTTGGGCACCAGTGACCGCCTCCTCCGGCTTCTGCCATTGGGCGCCGGTCTGCTCAGCCTGCTGCTGTTCGCCGTACTGTGCCGACAGGTATTGCGAGGCAGTGCGGCCTGGTTCGCTCTGGCCATCCTGAGCACCTCGCACGTCGCGATTCTGGCCAGCATGCGAGCGAAGCCCTATTCGACGGACCTGCTGGTCGGCGTCACGTTTACGCTGCTTGCGGTACGATGGCTCGCTCGGCCGCAGCGGGCATGGCCTGTGATCGCGATGGCGATCCTGGCGCCGATCGTCGTGTGGCTATCCTACACCAGCGTGTTCGTCATCGGCGGCATCGGCCTCGTGCTGGCCGCATGGGCCGTCGTCCACCGACGACAAATCTGTATTCGCACGGGAGCGGCCATCGCAGCCATCGGCGTGCTGGCCCTGGCCAGCTTCGGCGCGCTCCACGTCGTGAACCTCCGCGATGCGATGAGCAACGCCGGAACATCCGGCGCCATGTACGACGCTTGGTCGGCCGCATTCCCGCCGCTGGAGAGCCTGCCGCGAACTCTCTGGTGGCTCGTCAAAATGCATACCGGCCGCCTCTATTCCTACCCGTTCGGCGAGAACAACTTCGGCAGCACGCTTTCGTTCGTGTGCTGGTGTGTCGGATTAGTGGCCCTCTACAGGCGATCCCGCAACGCCTGGCTGCTGGCGATCCTGCTGGCGCCGCAGGCTCTGTTGCTGGCGGCGGCGTTCGCGGGGAAGTACCCCTACGGCGGGCACGCACGAATCAGCCTGTTCCTCGCGCCCGCGATGTGTCTGCTGATCGGCGCGGGCATCGCGCGGCTGACGGGCCGCCTTCGCTACACCGGGCGCCGCCGATGCCGAACCGTCCTGGCGTCATTGCTGGTGCTCAGCACGATCATCGGGATGGTCAAGGTCAGCCTGGATGCCCTTGCTACGTACCGCGGGCCGTCCATCCGCACATTCATCACGACCATCAGCGAACAGACCCCAGACAACGCACCGGTCTTTTGCCTCAACACGCAACGACTCATCGCCGGCGGCGGCCCGGCCAGACAGATCTTCGAATACTACATGCAGCGCATACTCGGCGAGCGCATCCGCTGGGCGTGGGACGGGCAATGGCCGACGCCGGCGGACACATCGAACCTTGCGAAGGTCACCGTGATCGAGTTCGTGTCGCCCGGCGAACCCGATCCGGCAGCGGAAGCCACACGCCAGGCCCTGCAGGCCCGGTATGGCGAGGCGTTCGACCCGGATCACGCCCAACGCTGCCCGATTCTGTCGCGCCATCCCGGCGAGGCCCGCTTCTACGAACTCCCCGTCGAGGCCGAAGCACCCCAGGCAAACAACGCCACCCCCTGATCCGTTCGCGACCCGCCGAACGGATCAGCGCGTGTGATCTATACGCGGACACGGGGAAGATGCCGGCCGGGCCCCCCGGCGGCCGCACCCTTTCGCGAATCTGCCGAGCCCGCTATGCTCACCGGACTCCAGGCGGGCCGAGCCGCCGGTGAGCGAACGGACGGTAACCGCAATACACGCATCACCCCAGGAGGCCGATATGCGCAACACTCGAATCCGCATCCCGTTGGTAATCCTCGCAACTCTGGCCGGCGCCGCCGCCAGCGCGGCCGCCGAACTGCCGAAATTCACCCGGACCGAGGACGTCATCTACCACCGCAAGCACGGCACCGCGCTGACGCTGGACGTCTTCACACCCGCCGAACCGAACGGCGCCGCCGTCGTTTTCGTCGTCAGCGGCGGCTGGTTCTCCGGCCATCAGGGCATCGACGTCGAACGATTCGTCGCATTCCTACGCCACGGCTACACGGTCTTCCCCGTCGTGCACGGCAGTCAGCCGAAGTTCACCATCCCCGAGATCGTCGAGGACATGCACCGAGCCGTGCGCTTCATTCGCTACAACGCCGATCGCTACGGGATTGATCCCGACCGGATCGGCATCACCGGCGGCTCGGCCGGCGGTCACCTGTCGCTCATGATCGGCATGGCCGGCGGCCCCGGCCCGGCCGACGCCAAGGACCCGATCGACCGGGTCTCCAGCCAGGTCCAGGCCGTCGCATGCTTCTTCCCCCCCTCCGACTTCATCAACTACGGCGAAGACGGGCGCGATGTCTTCACCGCGTTGTCCGAAGAGCTCAAGGCCTTCAAGGCGCCGTTCGACTTCACCGAGTACAACACCGAGACACGCCAACTCGTCTTGATCGGCGATGTAGACCGGCGCCGCGAGATCGCGCGCCAGATCTCGCCGGTCAGCCATGTCACACCCGACGACGCACCAACGATGATCCTTCACGGCGACGCCGACAAGCTCGTGCCGATCCAGCAGGCCCACGTGATGATCACCGCCCTCGAAAAAGCCGGCGTGCCCGCCAAGCTCATCATCAAGCAGCAAGCCGGCCACGGCTGGCCCAACTGGATTGACGACATCTCCGTCTTCGCCGACTGGTTCGATGAACACCTCGCCGGCAGGAGCGCGCCGGTCCCCGAACTCGTCTCCGTCCAAAAGATCTGGGACCTCGGACCGCACAATGCCTTCACCGACCTGATCCGCTTCAAGGATGCGTGGTTCTGCACGTTCCGTGAGGGCGAGCACCACGTCGGCGGCAACGGGGCGCTGCGTGTGCTGACCTCGAAGGACGGCGAGCAGTGGACGTCGGCCGCGCTGCTGACTGAGGACGGGATCGACCTGCGCGACCCGAAACTGTCGATCACGCCGAACGGCCTGCTGATGATGACCGCCGGCGGCTCGGTGTACGAAGGAAAAAAGCTCGTCGGGCGCCAGCCGCGTGTGGCGTTCTCGACGGACGGGCTCGACTGGACGCCGACGCAGCGCGTGCTCGCCGAGGGCGACTGGCTCTGGCGCGTGACGTGGCATGAGGGAAAGGCGTACGGCGTTTCTTATGGCGGACCGCGCGCCACGGCCACCGGCGGATGGCAACTGTCGCTCTGGACAAGCCCTGACGGCATGCAGTACGAGCGCATCACCGCCCTCGAAGTGCCGGACAGCCCGAATGAAACAACTCTCCGCTTCATGCCCGACGGCACAATGATGGCGCTCGTCCGCCGTGAGGCCGGCGATCGGCACGCCTGGATCGGCACGAGTCGCAAGCCGTTCACCGAGTGGACCTGGCACGGCGCCGGACACCCGATCGGCGGACCGGACTTCATCGTACTGCCCGACGGAGCAATGTGGGCCGCCGGTCGCAATTACGGCGACAAGCACACCACCGCCCTCGGGCCGCTCAGCCGCACGGCCTATGAACCCCTGCTGACGCTGCCCAGCGGCGGCGACTGCAGCTACCCCGGCCTCGTGTGGCACGATGATCTCCTGTGGGTCAGCTACTACTCCTCACACGAGGGCAAGACGAACATCTACCTGGCGAAGGTCAGGCTGCCCGCGCGCAGAAAAGCCGTGGGCACCACACGTCCGACGACCGCGCCGTGACTTCCTCGACGGGAAAGGGGACGCGGCAGATGAGCGCAGGAGTGATCTGTTGATGATTCGTTCAAGAACCGCTGTTGTGTTCTGCCTTCTGGCCGTGATCGCGGGTTGCCAAGCCTCCGACCCGCTTCCGTCGTGGAACGAGGGCGCGGCGAAACAACGGATCGTCGCCTTCGTCCGCACCGTCACCGATCCCGCAAGCGAGACCTATGTCCGGCCCGCCGAGCGCATCGCCGTCTTCGACAATGACGGAACGCTCTGGACCGAGCAGCCGCTGTACGTGCAGGTCGAGTTCATCTTCGATCGCATACAGGCCCTCGCGCCGAATCGTCCCGAATGGGCCGAGAAGCCGGTCTTCAAGGCCGCACTGAACCGCGATTACGACGCGATGCGGTCTCACGGCCATGCCGGCCTGATCGAGCTGGTTCTGGCCGCGCAGACGGGCATGACCACGGACGAGTTCGAACAGCTTGTCCTCGACTGGCTTGCCACCGCGAAGCATCCGCGCTTCGACCAGCCGTACACCGCGTGCGTGTATCAGCCGATGCTGGAGTTGCTGGACTACCTGCGCGCCAACGGGTTTCAGACCTGGATCGTTTCAGCCGGCAACGCCGGGTTCATCCGGCCGTGGACCGAACAAGCCTACGGCATCCCGCCGGAGCAGGTAGTCGCCAGCCGCGTCGTAGCCAAGTACGAGTTGCGTGACGGCATACCCGTAATCATGCGTATGCCGGAAAGTGACTTCAGCAACAGCGGGCCGGACAAGGCGGTCGGCATCTATCAGTTGATCGGTCGCCGCCCAATCCTGGCGGTTGGCAACTCGGACGGCGACTTCGAGATGCTCGAATGGACCACAGCCGGACCCGGCCGACGACTGGGCGTGTTCATCCATCACGACGACACGGTCCGCGAAGCCGCGTACGACCGCGATTCGTCCATCGGCCGACTTCGACGCGGTCTCGACGCGGCGGCGCACCACGACTGGCTTGTCGTCAGCATGAAGAATGACTGGAGACGGATCTTCCCGTTCGAACTCGCAAGCCGCTAGCGGAACCACTTGACACAAGAGGCCTACGATGATGTCGAGGAGCCTGGGCATTTTGACAGTGACGCTCATGCTGGCGGCCGGTGGCCACGCCATCGGTCAGTCCATGGCGCCGGATCGCGATCGCGCGGTGTTCGTGGATGACACCGACCACGTCAAAGAAGAACTCATGCGGCGCGCCGGTACGCCCACGGAAGAAACGGCGAGCAAGCCACCCGTCCTCAAGGCTGTGTTGGCGCCCCGCGCGATCCCCACGTCGCCGGCTGTGTTCCGCCAAGCCTGGCACGAAAAGCCGATCAGCCAGGACCTCACCGGCCAATGCTGGGCATTCGCCTCGACCTCGTTCTTCGAATCAGAAATTCATCGCCGCAGCGGCCGCGCGATCAAGCTGTCAGAAATGTACACGGTCTACTGGGAGTTCGTTGACAAGGCACGACATTTCGTCGCGACGCAAGGCCGATCACGGTTCACACGAGGTTCCGAAGCCGACGCCACGATCCGTGTCTGGCATCGCTACGGTATCGTGCCAGCGGCGGCCTATCCCGGTCGACCGGTCGGTCGGGATTTCTTCGACGACCGCCTGGCTTTCGCCGAGATGCTGTCCGCGCTGAAAGAGACCCGCGAGCGGGCGGACTGGAATGAAGAGCGCGTCGTCGCCGACATTCGGACGATTCTCGACCGGCACTTCGGCCCGCCGCCAACACGGGTCGAGGTGGACGGCCAGTCACTGACGCCGCTCGAATACCTGCGCGATGTCGTGCAACTCGACCTCACGGGTTATGTCACCTTGATATCGCTTCTGCAGGAGCCCGAATACGCCTTTACCGCCCTGCCGGTGCCGGACAACTGGTGGAACTCGCAGGACTACTTCAACGTGCCCCTGGCCGACTTCGTCCGCGTCCTCCGGGCTGCCACCGAGGCCGGTCCGAGCCTGTGCTGTACGATCGACCGCACCGAGCCGGGCTTTCTGCCTCGGCAGGACATCGCCGTCATCCCCACGTTCGACATCGCGTCTTCATCCATCGATGACGCCGCACGCCAACTGCGATTCAGCAACGGCAGCACGACCGACGATCACCTCGTGCATTGCGTCGGCTTTTACGAGGGTGACGGACACCGCTGGTACCTGATCAAGGATTCCGAGACACAGCCGCGCAACGGCCACCACGGCGGCTACATGTT
>JAFGKA010000595.1 GCA_016928855.1 Phycisphaerae bacterium | reverse complement strand
GCTACATCGCTGGACCTGGCGGGCGTACCGATGGGCGGCTTTGACGATGTGAAGGTGGGCAAGGCCCTGAATCTGCCCGCAGGCCAGCGAGCCCTCTACGTGCTTCCGATCGGCCACCGGCAACCGTAACCGGCCCGCGGAGTTGTACCGGCACAACCGAACCGGGCTCAGGCGAGCACGGAAGATGCGTCAATGACGCGCCCTGCGGGCGGCGCCTCGCTGCAGGAACAGGGCCAGACACGTCAACGGCATCATTGCGGCAACACCAGGACCGCAATTGGGAAAGAAGCCCTGATCCCAGATGCATCGACCTTCGGGAACGCCGCAGCCGCACACGCCGGGCTCGACTTTGTCCGGATCGTCCGGACAGCCGTCGAGTTGATCGGTCACGCCGTCGCCGTCGGAGTCGTTCGTCCAGCAGCCCTTGTCATCGACCGGCTCGCCCGCCGGTGTCTGCGGGCACCAGTCTCGCTGCTCTTTCACGCCGTCATTGTCACTGTCCAGCGTTGAGCAGCCATCCGCATCGACCGGCTGGCCGGGACCTGTTTGCGGACAGAGATCGAACTGATCGGTCACGCCGTCGCCGTCTTCATCGAGGATCGAGCAACCGTGCTCGTCCACCGGAGCGCCGGCTTCCGTATTCGCACACCAGTCCGCTTGGTCCGTAACACCATCGCCGTCCGTATCCAGAACCGAGCAACCGTCCACGTCCACAGGCACACCCGCCGGCGTTCCCCGGCAGAGATCCACCTGATCGTTGACTCCGTCGCCATCCTCATCCAGGGTCGAACAGCCGCGCTCATCCACCGGCGTGCCCGCGTCGGTATTCGGGCACCAGTCGGCCTGCTCCGTAACACCATCGTCGTCGCTGTCGAGGGTCGAACACCCGTCGGCATCCACGGGTTCCCCCGCCACGGTCCCCAGGCAGAGGTCGACCTGATCCGCAACGCCGTCGCCATCCTCGTCGAGCGTGGAACAGCCGCGCTCGTCCACAGGCGCGCCGGCCGCCGTCTTCGGGCACCAGTCGGCCTGATCGGTCACTCCGTCCTCGTCAGCGTCATCGGTAGAGCAGCCGAGGGCATCGACACTCGCTCCGGCGAGGGTTCCGGGGCAACGATCGTACTGGTCGGTCACGCCGTCGCTGTCCGCGTCGAGCGTCGAACATCCGTGCGAGTCGACCGAAACGCCAGTCGGCGTATTCGGACACCAATCGGATCCATCGGGAACCCCATCGCCGTCGGTATCGGTTCCACCCCCGCCACCTGACGGACATCCGTGATTGGCGACCGCCCCAAACACAGCAGGGCACCAGTCCTCCTGGTCCTTGAGCCCATCGCCGTCCGAATCCAGAAGGGAGCACCCCTGCAGATCCACGTCCGGAAAACGGGCGGTCGTGCCCGGGCACCAGTCATAGCCGTTACCGATGCCGTCGCCGTCGTCGTCGCGCTTGTCGCAGCCGTTGACGTCAATGTAGTCCCAGCGGCCGTCGTCGTTATCGTCAACCTCCGGACCGTCCATGCGCGTGTTCGGGCACCAGTCGAAATCGTTGAGCACGCTGTCGCCGTCGATGTCCTCGACCGAACAACCGTCGGCGCCGACCGTGTCGCCGGCCTGGGTCGCCGGGCACCAGTCCAGATCGTCTGGCACTCCATCGTTATCCGTATCAACCGCCAATACGGCCGAGCCGCTGAGCAGCAGACCGACAGCGGCAACGACAAACGGCATCGGGCGCGAGAACGCTGACATGATTGACACTCCTCGATTCGCGGGTCGCAGGACAACTGAGCGGACCTGCTCCACACCTATTTCATCGGCCGCTCGGTGCTGCCGCCCGCAGGGGGACTGGACGACTTCGCATTCTACCCGCCCCCATTCGTCGTGGGTAGACGGCGTCTCAAACAAACCGGGAGCGGTCCGCCGCCGTGGCAAGCCGCTCCCGGATGAGACTCCTGTGATCGCGAATCTGTCTCAGCGCCGTCGCCGCATCAGCGCCAAACCGCCAAGAACCAGGAACCCGATCGTGGCCGGCTCGGGCACGTTGCTGCCCGTCTCGGCAATCATCAGCGGCTTGTCGAACGGCACGAGCGTCTGATACGTGCTGAAGCCGTTCCAATCGTCGAAGATCCTGGAGAACTCCCGCCACTCATCCCAGTCGCTGTTCGGATCCATCTCCTTGTTCCAGTTGAAGCCATCCATGCCGATCATGTCGACGTACGTATCGCCGGGATAGGCCGCGGTGAAATCATCCTGATAGGAAGCATTGATCGTCCAGACCCATTTGACGTTGCCCGCGGTATTGTAAAAGTTTATTTTGTCGACCACGTGCTGGAAGGCCGCCCTGTACAAGTCGGCGGTATTCCCTTTGTAGTTGTTGAGGTGGCCCCAACTGAACCAATCGCCGTTACCTTCGTGGCCGAAGGAAATCTCGACCTCACCCTGGATGTCATTCAAGGCGGTGGCCCACTGCATCAACCGGAAGTCGTAATCTCCGTTGGCGATTTCCCACAATCGGCTCGGCCCGTTGTTCGTGTCTTCCGCGTACGTCAGCCCACCGATCGTGACCAGTTTGCTGGAATCGTAGGGCTGCCAGACGATGTGCGGCTTGGAGCCATGAGCCAAAGCGTTGTTGACCAGGTCTGTGGGGAACTCCTCACCGAGCGACTGATACCAGCCGATCCTCGCCTGCGGGCTGGGATCAATCCAGTTCTCGTACCAGTCGATCTTGGTCATGTCCGCCGGAGCGCCATCAATATATACGCCGGTCGCCACAGTCCGAGTGGCGTTGCGCCAGGCGTTGTTATAGGCGTTGATCACGTTCGGATCCGGAGGCGTCGGCGACTCCGGCACAATGCGCCAATCAGGCTCACCGACGAGAGGCTTGTAGTTATTGAACCACATCAGGGCATCGACCTCGGGCATGTGGTCAAGAACGTAGTCGCTGGCCTCGGTGATCCAGGTCGCCTTGTCGGTGCTGCCCAGGGCGCTGGTGCTGACCATCAGCATCCCCGCAAGGGCGATCACCATACTCCCGGTCCGGGCCACTGAACTCGAAGGACGTAACGACATACCGTTGCCTCCTGTCCTTATGCCGCCCCTTAATCGACCCCGAGACGGAAATCCGCCACGCGCCGACGATGGGGCTGCCGCTTTCGTCATACCGCACATGAAGCTCTATTCGATCCCCCCCGCGGTGGAACCAGAACGTGGTTCAGGCAACGCATGGCCGCGCACCTGACAAGGGTGGCAGCACCGCCAGTATTTATCCGCGGGACCTCTCTCCCGAGAGGGGAATCACCCGGCTCCCAAACCGTGGTGTCTCATGCGCATTGTACGCCGCAACCGGCGCCGAAATCAAGCGCTGCCCTCCGACACGTTCCTACCGGACACCCCACGTCGGACAATCACGACAATGGCCGTGTTTCACGAACTTCCGGCCCGATCTTCTCGGCCGTACCGCGCCGCCGGACGACACCGTCCGAATTGCCGGCATTTCTTTTTCCGAAACCCGGCTTGCAAGCCTCGGCAATGTATGGAAGAATCAAAGGGTCGAAGGAAGCACGGACGCCGGCACGTGTGCGGCCTTACAGCGGGAAACCGTGGCACGCATGCCGGCCAGCGGAGTCCAACGATATCGAAGCCGAAAGACGGCTACGGGGGGAGCATAGCCGGCCCGGACATTTCGCCGGCCCCTGTTGCGGGCAGGACCCGGGACCGATCAAACCAACTCAGGGAGATGAGCATGGATATCCGTGCTGACGGAACGCTGCAGCAACGCACGTCCACCACCGGGCTCGGAACGCTGTTCCTGGCGCT
>JAFGKA010000594.1 GCA_016928855.1 Phycisphaerae bacterium | reverse complement strand
GTGGAGGCGCCGGTGCCGGTTCCGGCGTGTCGGACGCATCGATCCCTGAACCGGATGGATATCCGGTTGCAGGAAGCGGGCTACGAGTTGCGTTGCCGCGTAAGCGTCGAAGATGCGGAGCCAGCGCGATGTGCGTTCGTGCTTGCGGACCGGTGTATTGAGCCCATGCTGGCAGAAATTCGCGGGTTGCCGATCGAGATCGTGGCCATCGGGACGCCGTGCTCGGCGCTCGAGGGAACCGTTCGGGCTGACCAGTTGACGATTCGCGTCCTCCCGGCCGACCGGCTTCACACGCAGCCGTTCGACGGCCTCGTCATCGTGGATTTCGAATCTCCCACCGACCAACCCCACCAGATCCCCGGGATCGATCCGGAGAAGATCTGGTACTGGCCCGGAAAGTACTCCACACGTTGAGTCTCGGTACGTCTCGACCAAGACGTCTTGAACCACGAAGCACACGAAGGGCACGAAGGAAAGACAGAAGCCTGGTCTGAAAGGCAGATTATCGCGTCTCCTGTCCTTGACGATACGTCGTGAATGGCGTAATCCTGCTCGAACGCCGCAGATGTCGCCGAGCGATGCGGCAATTGAAAGGGAATGGCGTGGAGTTTGACAGTTTTTCGAAACGGGTGATCGGCTGTGCGTTGGAGGTGCATCGCGAGTTGGGGCCGGGGCTATTGGAATCAGCCTACGAGGCGTGTCTGGCGCACGAGCTGACCGAGGCGGGCGTGACGTTCCAGCGGCAATGCCCGTTACCTGTCGTCTACAAGGCGGTGCGCGTCGATTGTGGCTATCGGGCGGATCTGGTGGTCGAAGGGCAGCTTGTCGTTGAACTCAAGACGGTCGAGCAGCTTCTGCCGATTCATGAAGCGCAGTTGCTGAGCTACATGAAGCTCGCGCACGTGTCAGTTGGCCTTCTCATCAACTTCAATGTCCGCCTGTTGAAGGACGGGCTGAAACGCATGGTCCTTTGAAGAATCGCTTCGTGCCCTTCGGCTCTTCGTGGTTATTCTTCTTCTTGCAGCGTTGGGTTGTGTCGGCATTGTTCGTCGTGCCGATGCGGTCATTTCACTGCTTGCGGCCGGTCACAGTCGGCCATTGAAGCGGTGGATTGTCTCGACCATCGTCATGTAGCTCTCAGCGGGGACGTAGTTGGTGACTGAGTTGCCGGATCCGCAGGCGTAGCCGCCGTTCGGGGCGCAGGCCTCGAGAATCTGTTGCGTTCGTTCGCGGATTTGCTCGGCTGAGCCGCGACTGAGCACGTCCACGTCCACGCCGCCGAGCACGGCCACTTTATCACCCCAGGTCTGCTTGAACTGCTCGACCGGGATAATGCCGTCTTCGAAACTGTGCTTGGCGTCGATGCCGACAGTTTCGATCAGATCGGGCATGATCGCCTCGATGTGGCCGCAACTGTGCAGCAGATACAGCCGTCCGCCGCGATGGGCCAGTTCGGCATATTTCTTGTGCCAGGGCAGAATCAGCGTGCGGAGGTGCTCGGGGCTGATCAGCGTGGCGGTTTTGAAGCCCATGTCGTCGCCGAGCCAGAGCGCGACGATCGCATCCATCGTGCAGAATTGCTCGAATGCATCGTAAATCGTCTGGCCGACGCGATCGACGACCGCCTGTACGAGGTCGGGGTCGTCATAGAGCGCGATCGACAGCGCTTCGAGCCCGAGCAGTTCGCTGGCCCATTCGAGCACGCCGCCGGAGAAGCCGATGCCGCCCATGCCGTCGGGCAGATTCGCCAGGGCCGCCTCGGCCTGGGCGAAGCCGATGTCCTCGCGTCGCGGCCACGCGTAGCGTTCGAGGTCCTCGCGCGAGCCGATCATGCCGGCGTGCTCGTCGACCCATTGCCGCTGGCCGGCGGCGGCGGTGTCGGCGGCGCCAAGCCGGGCCGTCGTGAACGGAATCTCGGCCCGGACGCGGTAGTAATCGTAGCCGAGCCGCCACCAGAGCCGCACACGCTGCTCGGCCCATGGCCGCAGCGTCGCCGCCGTCGGGTGGGCCGGCAGCGGGATCAGAGGCTCACCGTGCAGCGCGGCGAGGACTTCCTCGGCAATCGCCAGCTCCACGAGTGGCACGCGGTCCGGCTTCTCGCGGCGCAGAATGGCTTTGAGGCGTTCGACGTCCGGCTCGGGCTTCGGAAAAGTGTCAATTATATGGCTCATTTGGCATCCTCACGCCGGTACGGCTTGGCTTCCCGCGACCTCGGCGAGTGTGGTTGGTGTCATTTCCTCCGCCCGGTGGCACGCGACCTGATGTCCATCCGCCGCGTCCGGCGCGGGGCGAAGTGGTGGACTGGTGTGGCGGCATTCATCGGTCGCGAGCGGGCATCGGGGGTGAAAGTGGCATCCGCTCGGTGGGTTCATCGGGCTCGGGACCTCGCCGCCGAGCACGATCCGTCGTCGGCGACGTTCCGGATCCGGTTCCGGCGCCGCCAGGAGCAGCACCTGGGTGTAGGGGTGTTTCGGGTTCGTGTACATCTCGGTGGCGGTGGCCAACTCGACGATGCGGCCAAGATACATGACGGCGACATCGTCGCTGAAGTGCTTGATGACCGCGAGGTTGTGGGCGATGAACAGGTAGCTTAGGTGAAACTCGTCCTGCAAGTCGTCGAGCAGATTGAGAATCTGCGACTGGATCGAGACGTCGAGGGCGCTGACCGGCTCGTCGCAGACGATGAGCTTCGGTTCGAGCGCCAACGCCCGCGCGATGCCGATGCGTTGCCGCTGGCCGCCGCTGAACTCGTGCGGATAGCGGTTCATGTGCGTGGCGCTCAGGCCGACGCGTTTGAGCAACCGGGCGACGCGTCGTCGGCGTTCCGCTCCGCGGGCAATGCCGTGAACCGTCAGGGCTTCGCCGACGATCCCTTCAACGTTCATCCGTGGATTCAGGCTGCCGAAGGGGTCCTGGAAGATGATTTGCATATGGCGTCGCAGTGCGCGGAGTTCGGCGCGACGCAGCGTGAACACGTCGTTGCCGTCGAACGTGACGTGTCCCTCCGTCGCCGGGATGAGGCGCAGAAGCGTTCGACCGACAGTCGTCTTGCCGCAGCCGCTTTCGCCGACGAGGCCGAGCGTCCGGCCGCGTTTGACCTGGAAGCTGACGCCGTCGACCGCCCGGACGTACGTGTGGACGCGCGAGAGTACGCCGCGTCGGACCGGGAAATAGGTCTTGAGATCCCGTACGTCGAGCAGGACATCGTTGGTGTTGGCTTGTTCTTCAGGCACCAGTCTCATCCATTCTGTGCCGGCACGTATGCAGGCTTGTCTTCTTATTCTGCTTCTGCCTTCTGCCTTCTGGCTTCTGCCTTTCTTTCAAGACCATTCATATCCTTCCGCCTTCCAGCAGGCCACCCAGTGCCCCGGACGGAGTTCCTTCAACGGCGGGTCGTCCGCCTTGCAGTGGGTGTCCCCGTGGCCCAGGGGGCAGCGTGGTTCAAAGTGGCATCCGTCGGGAAACTCCAGCGGGTTGGGCACGTTGCCGGGGATGACCTCCAGCCGCTTGTTTCGTTGCGCCAGCCGGGGCATGCTCCGGAACAGCCCTTGCGTATATGGGTGCAGCGGGTTTCCGAAGAGTTCGTGCACCTCGGCCTGCTCGACAATGTGGCTGGCATACATGACGCAGACCTCGTCGGCGATCTCCGCCACGACGCCGAGATCGTGCGTGATGATGAGGATCGACATGTGCATTTCGGCCTGTAGCTGCCGCAGCAGGTCGAGGATCTGCGCCTGGATGGTCACGTCGAGCGCCGTCGTCGGTTCGTCCGCAATCAGGACTGCCGGATTGCACGATAAGGCCATGGCGATCATGACGCGTTGCCGCATGCCGCCGGACATCTGGTGCGGGTATTCGTGTACGCGCTGCTCGGGTTCGGGGATGCCGACCCTGTGCAGCATCTCGACCGCGCGGTTCCAAGCGGCGCGGCCGCGGATGTGCTGGTGCAGTTCGATCGCCTCGACGATCTGGTTGCCGACGGTGAACACCGGGTTGAGCGATGTCATCGGCTCTTGGAAGATCATCGCGATCTGGTTGCCGCGGATGTTTCGCATCTGCTTTTCGCTCGCGGTCGCGAGGTTGAGGCCTTGGAAGAGAATCTCCCCGCCGACAATGCGCCCGGGCGGGTCGGGCACGAGCCGCATGATCGACAGGGCCGTGACGCTCTTGCCGCAGCCGCTTTCGCCGACGAGCGCCAGGGTCTTGCCCTTCGGCAGCGACCACGACACGCCGTCGACCGCGCGGGCCACGCCTTCGGCGGTGAAGAAGTGCGTCTTGAGATCGCGGACTTCGAGCAGTGTCGAATTTTCGCTCATGCCGTCTCCGTCATGCCCATCGGTCTATACCCGCAACCTCGGGTCGATGGCGTCGCGCAGCGCATCGCCCACCAGATTGTACGCCAGAACCGCCAGGAAGATCGCTACGCACGGTGGATAGACCAGGTGCGGCGCGATGCGCAGCGAGTCGTACGCGGTGCGCAGGATATTGCCCCACGACGGGGCGGGCGGCTGCACGCCGAACCCGAGCCAGCTCAGGCCGGCCTCGACGAGAATTGCCGCCGCGATGCCGAACGTTACGCTGACCATGACCGGGGCCAGCGAATTCGGCAGGATGTGCCGGAACATGATCCGGCTGTGGCCGACGCCGAGGGCCCGGGCGGCGCTGACGTAGTCCTGCTCCTTGATGCGGATGAATTCGCCGCGGGCATAGCGCGCGATCGACGTCCAACTGGTCAGGCCGATCACGACCATGACGTTCGTGATGCTCGGCTCGAGCCACGCCATGATCGCCAGAATCAGAAAGAAGACCGGGAAGCAGATGATCACCTCGATGAAACGGCTGATGATCATGTCCGCCCAGCTTCCGAAGTAGCCGGCGACGCCGCCGATGATCACGCCGATGACCGCGGCGATTCCCATCGAGATGAAGCCGACCTTCACCGAGACCGTTGTGCCGTGGATCATCCGCGCGGCGACGTCGCGCCCGAGTTCATCCGTGCCGAGCCAGTGTTCCGACGACGGCGGGGTGAGGTAATCGAGCGTCTGTTCATACTCGTGGTAGGGGATCAGCGGCCAGATCGCGAAGGCGTCCGGATCGAGTTCCTGCTTCGCGTTGAACTGCGGCAGGTTGAAGGGCTGGCTCTTGGTGATCCAGTGGGGCCCCGGTCCGCGCGACTGGAACAGCTCGATGATGGCGGGGAAGTAGAGCTTGCCCTCGTGGCGGCAGACGATCGGCTGATTGCTGGCCAGCAGCGGGCTGAGGAAGGCAAACACGAGCATCAGCAATAC
>JAFGKA010000593.1 GCA_016928855.1 Phycisphaerae bacterium | reverse complement strand
CCGGCGCCCCCGCGGCGCGCGGCGGATCCGCGAGGGGGGCACGGCAAGCCCCGCAGACCGAACGACGCCGCATCGGCCGGCAGGGGCGAGCCGCCCGTCCGATGCGACAAAAAGAGTAGGAATTGCAAAGAGGATCCGCCAACCCGCACGTCGCTCTCCGTAGCGGCTCGGCATGTTCAAAGCCTACTCCATGTCACAAAAGAGTTCAAAGTGATTCGCGGCCCCGTGGTCGATTCCTCATCTTCGACCCGAAAACGGGGTAGGCGCAACGGTCGAGGCGCGGGTATAGTGGGGGAACATTGTCGGGCGGCGCAGGCGGGCTTGTGCCGTTTTTGGCGGGTCAGTTTCGGTCCGTGGCGGCCGGGTACGGCGGTCGTCGGAACATGGGCGGGGCCCGACGTCCGTCGGGACCAGTGGCACCCACCGGATCAACGAAACTCTCCAACCGAAAACGGCACCAGGTCGCACGGAAAGTCTTGGTTGAGCGTGCGTGTTGAAACGAGTGTGGCACAGGCGTCCTGCGGGGGTGGCGTGGACGAGTGAATGGGGATTCTCGTCTCGCAGGAGGTTTGAATGGACCGGTATCGCGTCGAACCCGGCAAGCGTATCGACCTGAGCGACTGGGATCCGGACGGCAGGGAGACGTTGGACGGCAAGAAGGCCGAGGGGCGCGAGGAGCTGGCGGAGCTGACTCGCGAACTGGTTGCCCTGCAGGAGCTGCTCTACGCCGGACACACGCACAAGCTGCTGATCGTGCTGCAGGCCATGGATACCGGGGGCAAGGACGGGACGATCCGGCACGTATTTCAGGCGATGAACGCGCAGGGTGTGCGGGTGGCGGGCTTCAAGGGGCCGACGCAGGAAGAGCAGGACCACGACTTTCTGTGGCGGATCCATCGGCAAGTGCCCGGCAAAGGCGAGATCGTCATCTTCAACCGCAGCCACTACGAGGATGTGCTCATCGTGCGGGTGCGTGAGCTGGTCCCGAAGCGCGTCTGGTCGAAGCGGTACGACCACATCAACGCGTTTGAGCAGATGCTGGCGGACGAAGGCACGACCATCCTCAAGTTCTACCTGCACATCAGTCACGAAGAGCAGCGCCAGCGGCTGCAGGCGCGGCTCGACGAGCCGGAGAAACGCTGGAAGTTCGACCCCGCCGACATCGAGGAGCGGCGGATGTGGCCAAAGTACATCGAGGCGTACGAAGAGGTGCTCAGCCGAACGAGTACCGATTGGGCACCCTGGCACATTGTTCCCACCAACCGCAAATGGTATCGCAACCTGGTGGTCGCGCGGACGATCGTCGAGACGCTCAAGGGCCTCGAAATGCATTACCCGAAGGTGAGGATCGACCCCGCCATCATGACCATCGAATGATTCGTGCCGTCGCGAGCGGATGCCGGACAGAGCCCCGCCGCCTTTCTTCATCCAGGACCTCAATCGCGACCCATGCAGCACTTCTTGTACTTCCTGCCCGAGCCGCAGGGGCAGGGGTCGTTGCGGCCTACCCTCTCCGACGAAAGGGATGGCTCTTCGGGAACGGATCGCAGCCGCGGGAATGGGCCACTGGTGATAACGCCAATCTTCTTGCGCTGCAGCAAAACGGGCGAATCCGGGGAGCGGCCTGCCTCGCTGTCCACCTTGTCTCGGAACATGCGGTAATGTCGCTTGACTCTCTCGATGAAGGCCGTGTCCGTGAGCGCCACTTTCGTGACGAGGTCAAGGATGGCCGGGGCCAGGTCAGACTGTGGGCTGCCAAGGTTCAACGTGGGCCCCTTCAGTGTTTCGATGACCAGGGGGTCATCGTCCTTCATCCAGCGGGCGTAGAAGGCCTCGTCCTCCCAGCCGTAGGCAACCACGGCCTCGGGCCCTTCCCTGAACGAGGAGACGACATAGAAGAACACGCGGCGGCAATCGCAGCCGGCTTCATCACAGAACATCTCGATCAGGCTGTATGGGCCTTGGGGCAGCCCACCCGTGGGGCGAGGCAGGATGAGGGTGCGCGTTTCGCGTTCCGCAATCTCCGGAAAATAGTCATGAAACGAAACGTACGGCATGCGGCTGCCTCCGATCCGGCTCGGGCTCTTGCATCGACCAGGCCATCCCTTTGCCCCCACGGCACCGCCAGCATCCTAACCGATTTCTCGTCACCATTCCTCCGGCAGGGGCACCCGGCGCCCGAACAAGCATCTGCCGCCCCGCTGGGGCTGCAGGTTCGCGTCGTCCGTCTCCCAGGGGTTTACGCCGCCTGGCTACAGACCTTCGCTCCGCTGGGGCTGGAGCCAGTTCGGAACGATCGCCGCGCATGGGCGATCAGATCGGGACGCGCCTCTGATCGAGCTGCTGACCCCGAACGAACGACTCGCATGGTTGATCAGATACAGACGTGCCTCTGGGTGAGCCGCTGACCCGGTCGGGAAAGCGGGAAAGGGAAGCGGGAAAGGGGACATTCTACTTTTTCCTAAAAGTAGAATGTCCCCGTTTTCCCCACCCGTTTTCCCCCATCGTGACATCGCCGACGGATGCGGATCCGCCGCAAGCCAAAGCGGCGTCGTGCGGCCGCACTCCAAGGGCTGCGCCGTGCTGTGTATTTCGGTGGGCCCAGGTGGTCCGTTTCTTCGCAGTGGCCCGAAGACACTGGCGGGTCCCGACGTCCGTCGGGACCAGTGGCACCCGGCTGGTCCGTACCTTCGCCGCGACCCGTACGGCTTTCGGGGCGTATAATGGACGACCGAGTCGGCCGGCTGATCCGCGGCAGGCCCGACGGTAATTTCCAGGTGCGGGCTGCGGCGGTGTCGAGGTGTTGTGCGGTGTGGATTGATCTTCTGAAACGCAGGCGGCGGTGGCTTCGCGGGTGGTGTTTCGCCGCGTTCGCGGCGGTGATAGCGGTCATCTGGCTTGTGGCCGTCGGCTGGGTGCACTGGCCGCGGGGCACGTTCGTCCGGCTGGTGGTGGCCGGCGTCATCGTATTGAACCTCGCGTGGTGGGTCCGGGCGGATTTACGACTGACCGAGTCGGTTCAGCGGAAGGGGCGTCGGCGGTGGCTCCGCGGAGCCTTGGCGACGTACATGGTCCTGCTGATCCTGCCGGTCATCGGGACATTTCTCGGCCGGCTGGAATGGGCGGATCTGCCGTTGATCGTGGCGTCGTGGGCCCAGTTCTGGCATATGTGGCTCGTGGTCATGGTGCCGGTCGGCGCGGTCGTGGGCGCGATTGTCGGTCTTGTCGGGCTGATTCGCTGGGCGGTGCTGCGCGGTTCGGTTGTGGCGGCCGCACCGGATCGTGGCCGACGGGCGTTCCTCCGGCAGGCGGCCGTCGCGGCGCCCGTGGTCTTGGCGGGTGGCGTGGCCGTGGCCGGGCGGTGGCAGCTCGACCGGTTCGAGCGGCGGCGCTATACGATCTCGCCGCCGGGACTGCCGGAGCGGCTGCGCGGGCTGACGATCACCCACCTGAGCGACTTTCACGTGGGTCGGCTGTTTCGCCGCGAGCATCTGGCCCGCGCGATCGATGCGGCGAACGCGTTCGACAGCGATATCGTCGTCGTGACCGGCGATATCATCGACCAGTCGAACAACTACCTGCCGGAGACGGTCGATGCGATGCGGGGGCTGCGGCACCGATATGGGCTGTTCTGCTGCATCGGGAATCACGACCTGATCGACGATGGCGACGCGTTCGTGATGTACATGCGCGGCGCAGGTGTGCCGCTGCTCGTGAATGAACGGCGTGTGCTCGACGTCGGTGGCGAAGCGGTGGCGATCGGTGGACTCGACTGGGCCGGCCGCGGCCGCGACTCGGGCTCGATGATGCGGTATGAGGCGTACGCCGACGCGACGTTCGGGCCGCCGCGCGCCGAGACTGGCGCTGCGCTCGCGATGGCGTCGGGGCCTGGGGCGGCGCTGCCGATCTCGGCCGAGCCGAGGCAAACTGCGAGTCCTTTTTCGGTGGCGCTCGCTCACCATCCGCACGCGTTCGACCCGCTGGCGGCGAGGGGCGTGGCACTGACGTTAAGCGGTCACACGCATGGCGGCCAATTGATGCTCACGCCGCCGGGCTTGCCGGAGTGGGGCGCTGGCCCGCTGATGTTCCGTTACATCCGCGGTTTCTACACTGCCGGCCAGCCAGGCCACGGCCGCTGCCCCACGCGGCAAGGCACGGTTCTGCATAGCGAGCACCCGCTGCTCTTCGTCAACAGCGGCGTAGGCAACTGGTTTCCCTTCCGCCTCAACGCCCCGGCCGAGATCGTTCAGCTGCGGTTGGTGTGAAGAGACAAAAAAGGTGTCAGGTTGATTTTCGCCGCTCAACAAGAGAGTCCGACGCGTTCTTGCTCGTGCCGAGAAAATCATCCTGACACCTTTTTCGAGTCGCCCGACCCGCGAAGGGTTAATAGAATCGCCCGGCAGAGGAGATGAGCCATGCACACCACCGCCGGGAAGGTTGTCATCGTTGGCGCCGGCCAGGTCGGCAGCACGTTTGCGTTTGCGCTGCAGATGCAGGGCATCGCGCGCGAGATCGTGCTTATTGATGCCGATCGGGACCGGGCCGAAGGCCACGCGCTCGACCTGGGGCACGGCAACTTCTTCACGCCGCGGGTGTCGATTGCCGCGGGGGACTATCGGGATTGTCGCAATGCCGATCTCGTTGTCATCACGGCCGGCGCGAGTCAGAAGCCGGGGCAGTCGCGGCTCGAGCTGGTCGGCCAGAATGTCGAGATCTGTCGCTCGATCGTGGCATCGGTCATGGCCCACACGCGTGACGCGATTCTGCTTATGGTTACGAACCCCGTTGACGTGCTGACGTACGCGGCCCTGCACTTTTCCGGGCTGCCGCGGCACCGGGTGATCGGCTCGGGCACGGTGCTGGACAGCGCGCGGTTCCGCTACCTGCTCAGCGAGCATTGCCGCGTGGATCCACAGAACGTGCATGCCTACGTGCTCGGCGAGCATGGAGATAGCGAAGTGGTGGCCTGGAGTCTGGCGACGCTGGCCGGCGTGCGGTTGGACGAATACTGCAGCCTGTGCGAACGGGATTGCGCAGAGCTTGATCGTGAGGCGCTGGCAGACCAGGTGCGGGACTCGGCCTACCACGTCATCGAGGCCAAGGGCTCGACGAACTTCGCCGTGGCCCTGGCGCTGGCGAAGATTGCCAACGCGATTCTGCGTAACGGCAACAGCGTTCTGACGGTATCGCGACTGCTTGTTGGTGAATACGGCATCGAGAACGTCTGCCTCAGCATGCCCACGGTGGTCGATCGACAGGGTGCGGCCCGCCCCGTCACGCCGCGTTTGCGAGAGCGGGAACTTGCCGCACTGCGCGCCTCGGCCGAAACCATCCGCGAGGCACAGCGCAGCGTCGGCCTGCCCGAACGCCTCGGTGTGCTGGTTTGAGCCGTCTTCCTGTGGGTGCTTACGCCGGGTGAGGCCGGACCTACGGCGCCGCGGTGAAGTCGATCGCGAGATCGCTGCCAAGCGTGTTTTGCGTGAAGGTAAACGTGAGTGTGTCGCCACAACTGAAATCATCAGGCTCGTGAAACGCATCCGTATCCTCATTCGGACCGATGTCGCCGAGGACCATGAGCTTCGCGTTCTCGATGTAGATTGCCTGGAGCACGTCACAATCACGGGAGAACGTTTGAACCGCTCCAGAGAGCACCGTCTGGTTGACCTCCGTTCCGTCCAGTTTGATGAGGTCTTTCGGCAGTTCCTGGGTGTCATCATAGAAGAGCTGCACCTCCACGGTATGGCTCGTATTGTTGACGAGCCGCACCGTTGTCTGCGGGTTCGTCACCAGACAGCTCGGTATGGCCTGAGCCAGGGCGGCCACGGCGCAAATGCCAAATACACTTTTCATGGCGTTCTCCTTTCTGGGCGGAACAGCGTTCTATGTCGGCAATTATAACACCGCAGTTCGGCCGGCGTCCAAATCGTCCTGGGGCCCTGCGGTCGTCAGGCGGTACGTGGTACTTCCATTCAGGTCGATGAGTCAGGCGATTCCCCACGGGAGTCGATTGACGAGTCGACGTTGGTCGTTCTCCGGTGGCGATGCAGACGGATCGTTCGGTGGCCGTGGGCACGTACGTCGGCGACGAAACCGGGTCAAATGCGATGTGAGATCGTCTACCCCGCCTTCCGCTCTCGCCAGATGAGCACGACAGAATCGTCTGTAAACGCGGGCAGGGAAACATCGAGGGCCGTTCCAATCCGGCTTGTGCGGGTGGTTGTGCTCTCGCCCGTCCGCGGGTTGAACACTTCGGCGTGCAGGCGCTCCAGTTCGAACGGGCACTTGATCCTCACCGTCGATGCCGGGTAGGCGTTGTCATGGGTGTGCGAGCCGCACTCGAGGTACACACAGTACAGCCGATCCGACTTCAAGCCGTAGGCGTGCGGGGCCACTGCGCCGCTTACCATCGTGTCGTCCACCGCCAGCTCCGGCCAATGCGGTCCGATGCGGCCCCAGAAGGCCCGCAGGGCACGGGCAGAGGCCGGCCAGTCCCGCATGTCGAGGTAATCCGCCTGGGCGACTTCGGGCTTCCAATAGGCACCGATCGCCTGCAGGCCCGCGAAGATGCTCCGGTAGCACAGCCTGCGGTAGCGGCTCTGGTGCGATGGGCCCACCTGGTCGGCGTTGGCGAACATGTAATCTCGCCACTGGTTCGTTCCATCGCTTGATCGGACGCTCACCGCCGGCATTTCGAACGCGTCAATCGCCTTGATCGCCAGCGTCCGGTTGCGCAGCTCGTTAAACATGATCACGTCATAGTCGTTCTTGTACGGCTTGAAGGCGCCGGAGTGATACACGGATTCGGAGTCCACGCCCACAAGCAGCCGCCCGTCGTTGTCCTTCTCCCATTCCCGTATCCATGAAACCACCTCGCGCGCCCAGTCGAGGTCCGTCCCAGGCACCCCGCCCAGTTCGTTGATCACGTCGATCCAGACGTTTCGATGGCCTTTGACCGCGTTGAGGATACGCCGCACCCACTGTTTGCGATGGGCGTGTCCGGGGCTGCCGGCTGGCGCGGTGAGGTAATGACGACCTTGCGCATAGCCTCGCGTCCACTCGTTGACGTTATTGGCCGGGTTGAGGTAGTTGATCGCCCAGCGGTTCGGGGCCTCCTTGAACCAGACGATCTGCCAGAGCTGAAGGTGCAGGAAGATGCCGTGGTCTTCCAGGATGCCGATGGCGTCGCTCATGTTGTCGAAGTAGGTGCCGTTCCAGTCATCGACGTTCCACTTGTCACCCTTGCGGTTGAACGGATGGAGGCCCGGTGATCCGTAGGCGTCGATCGGTACCGACGCCGGATGGCCGCGCACCAGATTCATCCCGTTAGCGCTCTGCCAGCGAGCCCATCGAACCACATCCGCACCACCGCTGAGCAGCCGCATCTCGTCGCCCGGTCCGTACGCCAGCAGTGGCTTGCCGCCCCACGCCAGGTAAGCCTTGCCGGCATCCGAACGCTCGACAGTCAGAATGGGCAGGACGCGGCTATCGGTCGGTTGTTCGACCCGCAGCCCTGGGGAGGCAGACAAGTCAGCCGCCGGATCCTCGGCCACCGCGTTGGCCAGGAACGTGAAAACTGCTACCACACAGAGCAGCCATCCGGGTCCCAGGCCGGTGTGCAGACGGAGAGCTGTGTCCACGATCTGCTCCGTGATCTCATCACTGTCTCTCATCGGTTCATGCTCCGCGTCTCCGCGTGAGTCGGGCTTCTCGATCGCCGCGTGGGGGCTCTGTGCCAGCCTTCTGCGGCTAAAGCTTTCATGGCATCGCAGCATGCCTCCATCGAACGACAGCCTTGGGCATCTCCTCCGCAGTCCGGTTCAGTGCGTCATGTCCTCGGTTCGTTTCCGTTACTCCGCTGCGCAGCATACCGGCCGCTCGGAGCGCCGCCACTTTGCGTCAGGGGCGGAACCATCGGCGGTCACGACGTGCGGGCGGGGGGATTGACGTATGACCGATGATCGATTATGGATTATGCACGATCAGTTTTGTGCAGCTTGGCCGCCGACGACGGCGGGGGCGCACGGGAGGCTCGAACGGCTGGCAGGAGTCCGGACATGCAGTGTGAGCCACTTCAGCGGCTGAGTCTGGTCGACGGGGCCTATGCCGCGATCAAGCAGCGGATCCTCAGCGGCCAGCTTGCGCCCGGAACCGCGCTGAATATCGATGCCCTGCGGCGGGAGATGGGCGTCAGCAATGCCCCGATCCGCGAGGCCCTGCGGCGGCTGGAGCACGAACGGTGGATCGAGACCGTTCCGTTCCGCGGTGCGTTCGTGCGGCCGTTTGATGCGGCGGAGCTGGCGGACCTCTACGAACTGCGCGAGATGCTCGAGTTGGCGGCAATTGAGAAGATCCTGCCGCGGCCGCGCGCCGAGGGCGTAGCCCGGCTGGCCGAGGCGCTCGACGAGATCCGTTCGGCGCTGGCTCGCCAAGATGCGGCGGCCTACCTCAGTGCCGACATCCGTTTTCATCAGGCGATCGTGGACATGGCCGAGAACGGCCGGCTCAGTGGTGTCTATGCAACGCTGGTCGAGCAGGGCCGGTGTTTTGTGCTGCGCCGGCGGCTTGACGATTCGGCGAAGTGTCGGCACGAGGCGACGGAACATGCAGAGCTGTTGGAGGCAATACGTAGCGGCCACAAGGCACTGGCCAAGCGGCTCATTCGAAGTCATGTGCGGGCATTACTGGAACAGGAGCGGCCCACGTAACGATCGGCAGGGAGGAACATGTCGATGGTGAGGCATGTGTGGATCGGCGTAACAGTGGCAACGGCAATTGCGACTTTTTCGGTGTCGGCATCCGAGATGCCCGCGCCGCCTGTCAAACAGGCCAGCGCGCTCTACGGGGTGGATGTCGTGCGGCGTGTGCGGGCGAACGTAGCCAAGGATCCGTGGGCGGCCGGCGTGCGGGAAGCGATCATCGACGCCGCGGCGCCGTGGCGTGCGATGGACGACGATGAACTCTGGGCAATGGTGTTCGGAGCCACGTTGCCGCGATCGTGGATGGTCTGGTCGGACGGCGATTGTCCGGCCTGCGGCAAGAGCGTTGTGATGTACAATTGGCGTTGTGACGCGATCCGCAAGCCTTGGAAGTTCGAGTGTCCGCACTGCCGGGAGGTATTTCCAAAGAATGACTTCGCCGCGTTCTACCGATCCGGGCTCAATCAGCAGGGTGTCTTCGATCCATCGCTGGCCGATCGCTCGCTCTTGTTCAACGTCGAACACCCGGATCCAAATGACCCGAAGCATCACTTCGGCGTGGATGACGGTCAGGGGTACATCGAAGGGGCGAAACGGTGGCGATTCATCGGGGCCTACCTCATCTATGGGCAGTGGAAACAGGCGATTGTCGGCGGGATCAGTAAGCTGGCGGGCGCCTACCTCGTCACGGGCGATCCGGTGTACGCCCGGAAGGCCGGTATTCTGCTCGATCGTGTGGCCGATCTGTATCCAACGTTCGACTTCAAGAGCCAGGGGTGGGTCTACGAGACACAGGGAAACACCGCGGGTTATGTCTCGGTCTGGCACGACGCGTGCGAGGAAACACGCGAGCTGGTCATGGCCTACGATATGGTATTCGAGGGACTGCGCGACGACGAGCTTCTGGTGCGGTTCCTGTCCGAGAAGGCGCGTGCTTGTGGGCTGGCCAATCCGAAAGCGAGTGTCGCCGACATCCAACGGAACATCGAGCAGGGTCTGTTGCGTGATCCGTTGATCCAGCGCGCGAAGATCACGTCAAACTATCCTCGAACAGAGTTGGCGGTGTGTATGATCCACTCGGTTCTTGGTGGGGCGGAGAATGAGGCCGCCTTTGACAAGACGTTGGAGGCGGCGTTGGCCCGCGGAACGGCCGTCGACGGCGTGACCGGCGAGAAGGGGCTCGCGGGGTACTGCGCGTTCGATATTCAGGGTCTGGCCAACTTCCTGGCGGAATATGAGAAGGCCCAGCCCGGGTTTCTGAAGAGATGGATTGCACGCCAGCCGCGGCTGCGGGAGACCTACCGCTTCCACATCGATACGCACTGCCTCAAGCGCTACTACCCGACCTCCGGGGATGCGGGATACTTTGCCGCGCCGACCAGCGGCTATGCGGGAATGGTGCTTCTCCAACCGGCCCGCCGGGAGATGGCGAACATCAACTGGACGTGTGTGCCTCCGTCGGCCTTCAGCCTGCTGTGGGAGCTGTACCGCTGTACGGGTGATGCGGCCTATGTGCAGACGCTGGTGCATCTCAACAGCGGTCGTGTTGATGGGCTTCCTCGCGATCTCTACGCCGAGGATCCCGCGGCGATTCGGCAAGCGATGCGCACTGTGATCGATCGTGAGGGACCGACGATTCCGCTTGGCGGCGTCAACAAGCAGCAGTGGTGTCTCGCGATCCTTCGCTCCGGCAGGGATGCGGACGCCCGTGCTGTATGGCTCGACTACGACAGTGGTGGCAATCACAGTCATCGCGACTGCATGAATCTCGGCCTGTATGCGAAGGGGCTCGATTTGATGCCCGACTTCGGCTACCCACCCGTCCAGTTCGGCGGGTGGGGCAGTCCGCGGGCGCAGTGGTACGTTTCCACGGCGGCACACAACACCGTCGTCGTGGACGGCCAAAGCATGATCGGCGAGCCCGGGCGCACGGAACTGTGGATGGATGGCGCGCATGTGCGCGCGATCCGGGCATCGGCGCCGAAGATGCAGCATGCGAGCCGCTATGAGCGGACGACCGTGCTTGTCGATGTGTCGCCGGCCGATGCGTACATGGTGGACGTATTTCGCGTGGCCGGCGGAGCGGAGCACACGAACTTCATGCACAGTCATTACGGCAGGGTCGCGCCGACGGGGCTTGCGCTTGCGCCGGCGCCGGATTATGGCCGCGGCACGTTCATGCGCAACACCCGGATGGATCCGGCGCCGAAGCCCGGCTGGCATGTCGATTGGAACATCGAGGACCGGTACGCCCTGTTACCGAAAGGCGTGCAGGTTCGTCTGCGGTACACGGGCCTGACGCCGGATGTTCAAGTGGCGCTGACGGAGGGGTGGATCGTTGCCGGACTCTACGAATCGACGGCGGAGGCGTGGATCCCGCGGCTGTTCGTGCGGCGACAGGCGGCCGAGGGCGAGGCGCTCGCATCCACGTTTGTCGCGGTGATCGAGCCGTACGAGACGCAGCCGTTGGCGGCGTCGATTCGCCGGCTGCCGCTGGAGTCGACGGAGGGGGCGGCGTTGATCGATTCGCACGTGGCGATGGCAATCACATTGGCCGATGGTCGGCGGGACATCGTGATCGTGCGGGATCCGACGCCGGCGGGTGTGCCGGCTGAGGTGGTGCAACCGGAGTCGGGCGTTCGGACGGACGCGGAGCTGTGTGTCGTGCGGCAGGGGGATGACGGCCGCGTGGTCCATGTGGCGGCAGCGCGCGGTTCGCATGTGGTGTGCGGCGGTTTCGATCTGACCATACCGGCCGACGCGGACAGCGCGGAATGGCCGTCGACAGCGCCGACATCCAAGAGAGGAGCATCAGGCGATGATTGAATCAGGCAAGCTCATAGGCTTCGGCATCATTGGCTCGGGCTTCATGGGGCGGACCCATGCCGAGACGATCTCCACATTGGTCAACGGAGCACGGCTGGTCTCGATCTCCGGCGGGCCGAAGGCTGCATCGCTGGCCGCCGAGTACGGCGTGCAGTCGTTCGCGCCCTGCGAAGAGACCTTCATGCGGGACGACGTGGATGTGGTGGTTCTCGCAACGCCGCACAACGTGCATGCCGAGCATGCCATCGCGGCCGCGAAGGCCGGCAAGCACCTGCTGGTCGAAAAGCCCATGGCGTGCAGTGTCGAGCAGTGCGACGCGATCATCGCGGCGTGCCGGCCTGCCGGCCTGAAATGTGCGATCATGTACACACATCGTAATCGCATCGGCTGCCTGAAGGCCAGAGAGCTGATCGCATCGGGGCGGCTCGGGCGTGTAGTGCATATTCGATCGTACCAGATTGTACCCGGTGGGATGGCCGTTGTGCCGCCGTGGCAGCTCGACGCCGAGAACCTCGGGCTGCTCTTCGGCCACGGCATTCATAATCTGGACGCCCTGCGATGGTTCAGCGGGCAGGACATTCACGCGATCTACGCAAAGTGCCGCAAT
>JAFGKA010000082.1 GCA_016928855.1 Phycisphaerae bacterium | reverse complement strand
CGCCGAGCACGGGGCCCAGATCATCTTCGTCCCGTTCTGCACCGACGAACGATATGGATATCTGCGGGTGCGCTACTGCGCCCAGGCACGCGCGATCGAGAACCAGATGTACGTCGCCATCGCCGGCACCGTCGGAAATCTCCCGTTCGTCGAGAACATGGACATTCAATACGCCCAATCCGGCATCTTCACTCCGTCCGACATCCCGTTCCCGCGTGACGCCGTCGCGGCCGAGTGCAGCCCGAACATCGAGACGGTCATCTTCCACGATGTCGACCTAGAACTCATCCGCCGACACCGCCGCCGCGGAAGCGTTCTCAACTGGCGGGATCGGCGCACCGACCTCTACGAGGTCCGTGTGAAAAAGTAGCCAACCCCGCGGTCCCGAAGGCCCCCGCCGACAGAGGTACCCGGATCGCTGTCACAGGCTGCGTACTCGCGGCTGCCCTCCCGCACCCCCGATCCACCGCCCCCCATCTCTCGGCGCTGGCGCGAGCGCCGCCAGCCCCGAATCCTTGCGATTGAGCGGGCTTTGCGCTTCCCCGGATGCAAACCGTCGGCGTCATTGTTATACTGGATACGCAGGTTCGGGCGTTCGCGGACTGCAGGCGCAACGGCCTCCGCGTCCCACGAACCCGCGCCGGCAACCGGGCGATTAGCTCAAGTGGCTAGAGCGCATCCCTTACAAGGATGAGGTTACAGGTTCGAGTCCTGTATCGCCCATTGAAGAGGCCCGCTTGTAGCGGGCCTTTTCAATAGAGCAGGTGAGCCAAGAGCAGGTGATCAGGAGAAACGGGACCCACTTCGTTCGTACGCCCGCCCCGCCATGCGGACGATTCCGCTCACCTGCGGTCTACTGCTCACCTGCTCTCCTGTTCAAGTCCGAAGCGCACGCGCCGTTCCGGCTCGAGAATCTCGCCGTGTACCAGAAAGCCGTCTCTGGCGGGGTACGTGTTTAGCGCGCGGGGGAGGTGGTCAGGCACCTTTTTGCAGGCCGTTCGCCGTGACCAAGTGCCCGCCTGCCTTGTCGAGCGTCCCCCCAACCATGCGACAAACGGCAGTCGGCAAAAAGGCGCCAGACCCCGGCACGCCAAACACGCACCCGGCGGGCCTTTTCAATAGAGCAGGCGAGCCGAGAGCGGGCCGTCCATCTTCGAGAATCGCGATATCAACGGCGTCAGGCCGATCGGTGCGATCCAAATGCGATCACCCGACGGCGCAGAGCGTCACGACGACCGAACATCGTTGACAGGAGCTGACGTAGGGTTAGATTGCATCCAGAGTCGCACAGGGAGACCGGCCGTTGACGCATCCGTTGGCCCTCAGTCGTGAGCAGATTCGTACGATCGACCGCTTGGCCATCGAACGATACCGAATTCCTGGTATCGTCCTGATGGAAAACGCCGGGCGCAACGCGGCCGAACTCATCCGCCACCACGCGCTGCCGACGCCCAACCGCGGCACGGCCGCGATTCTCTGCGGCGGGGGCAACAACGGCGGCGACGGCCTGGTCGTCGCCCGCCACCTCGCCAACGCCGGCATCCGCGTGCAGGTCTTCCTCGCCGCCAAACCCGAACGATTGGCCCCGGAAGCCGCGACCAACCACGAAATCGCGTCGCGAATGGCGATCCCAATCGTCAACATCCTGGCATCTGCCGACGTCGCGGCCGTCCGAAAGGCCTGGAGCGAAGCCGACACCATCGTTGACGCCCTCCTTGGAACCGGCTTCGCGGGAACCGTTCGCTCCCCCGCGAGCGACATGATCGACACCGTCAATCGGATTCGAGACCAACGATGTGGCAATCGCCCGTTCGTTGTCGCCATCGACATTCCAAGCGGGCTCGACGCCGACACCGCCGAGCCAGCCGCTGCCACCATCCGAGCGGACCTGACGATCACGATGGCCGCCCGAAAGCTCGCATTCGACAATCCCACCTCCGTCGCCTTCACCGGAGACGTGCAGCTCGTCGATATCGGGGTCCCGCGCGATCTTCTTCTCGGCAACGCCCAGGCGCCAAACGCCCCGTAGACCTCCACGCCTGCCGCGAAAACCCGTGCCTATCAGCGGACGGCAACAAGATGCGACGGACATGTTGCGTCTGGGCAATCCTGGCAGGAGCCGGAACTCCCCCGCGAAGCCCCCGCTGGGTCGGTCCGGCCAGACACGATGTCGCCCAAATCCAAGAAGGAGTGGTACCGCCCATCGAAGGGGGCGGTCGGCCTATCCGGTTTCCGGGTCAACGGCGGTATCTGGCCGAACGGCATTGACCGGGTATCTGTGATCGTCGAACCGGTTTCATCACTGCAGTTCGACGGGCAAAAGCGACTGGCGCATAAAAGAAGGCAGGCGCCCGTCTCTATCGCGCCTAGCGCGACAGAAACAACCGCCTGCCCATTTTGTCTCAGTGCGGGCCCGTGGAGGGTCGCTCCGCCCGAGGCCAAGAGGCCCCCAGCGCAAGCTCCGCCGCCCAGGTTACGTGACGGGCGGCGCGGCCCTCCACAGGCCAAGGTCGCCTGTAGACGGACTACGTCCCGAGGCCGAGCATCGCCAAGATGGACGACCAGCTAAACATGCTTCCCGTGTTCGGGAGAAAGCTAAAGCCGCCGTCCTTCTGCGCACATACCTGCATCAGGTAACCGCCCGACACACTTGTCAGTGCAATCAGCTTCCAGAAGCGAGTCATTTTCATGACCTCCGTCGTCGAGATTTTAACCCATCTCTGACGTCGGGCCGCTAAGTCCAGCCTCCGCGTCTCCACGTGGCCAACGGGCCCGCCCGCCATACATTTCCCGCCATATCGGTGCCTCTGGCCCGAACAGGCACCCACTCCGCCGAACACACTTTTCGCCCCGTGTCCGACGTCGTCGGCACCAGGAGATCCCAACACCGCTATGCAAGACGAGAGCCTCGCAGGTATCGGAAATCTCGGCCCCTTCGGCAATGAGCCGACCATGGCGGCCGCGACGCGTCACACGCATCGCGGCATCGCCCTGCTTCCCGACTGCGTAGCCAGCAGCGCCGAAGCACCGCTGCACCCAACACCCGGGAAACGGAGCAGCGGCTCGCTAGCTAAGGAGCTCCTCGTTCAGAATGAGGAGAATGCCGCGCGCCCAGGGATTTTCCCAATAGTTGAGCGACGGGCATCCGCTGCCGAACAACGAACCGCCGACCAATGCGGCGAAGTACGCCCAGTACCTTGCTTTCTTAAGCATCGTG
>JAFGKA010000592.1 GCA_016928855.1 Phycisphaerae bacterium | reverse complement strand
CAACCTCATCTCGGTCAGCAGCGGCAAGGTCTACAAGTTCAACACCGGCGTCATTTATCCGTATTGCGATACGACAACGAGTTCGTCATTCAGCCGGATCACGTGGAACGGTAGTACGTTCGGCGTCGTTGCCGGCCGCGAGCTGCATCCAGTGACGATGGTGAGCTGGTATGGTGCGGTGGCCTTCGCCACCTGGCGTAGCGCGGTGCAGGAGCGGCCATTGGGCTACGACCTGGCGAGCTGGGAGTGCCAGTGGAACGAGGGCTATCGCCTGCCGACCGAAGCGGAGTGGGAGAAGGCCGCTCGCGGCGGCGTTTCGGGCCACCGCTTCGCATGGTCGGATACCGATTCGATCGAACATGCCCAGGCGAATTACTACAGCTCGACTACGTACTATTACGATACGAGTCCGACGCTCGGCTATCATCCGCTCTTTGCCGTGGGCATGTTTCCCTATACCAGCCCGGCCGGCGTGTTCGCCCCGAACGACTACGATGTATACGACATGACGGGCAATGTCTGGGAGTGGTGCCATGACCGATACAGTTCGACGTATTATGATGTGAGCCCCGACGAGAATCCGCGCGGGCCGACGGTTGGGACCACCCGCGTCTATCGCGGCGGTTGTTGGAGCGGCTCGGCTTTCCTCGCCCGAACGGCGAACCGCGCCGCCGACGCGCCGGCCAACCGCTTCTATTACCTCGGCTTCCGCTGCGCGGCCTCGCTGCCGTAGGCAGCAAGTCAGAATGAAAGCAGATGCAGAGAGTGCGCGCGTCGTTGGAGGCGAAGCGCTGCGCAGAGTCCGATCATCGAGGCCCCACCCTTGCTGCGCAAGAATGGGCCACCCCGGCCTTCTGGCTTCTGCCTCTTCTTCACGGATTCACAAACCCGATACGCGACGGTGGCCAGACGATGAGCCAGGCGCGGCCGCATATTCGTTCCGGCGGCACAGGTCCGTCAAAGCGGCTGTCGAACGAGTCGCGCGTCTCGTCGCCGAGCACGTAATACCCCGTGCCACAGGCCACGCTGCGGTCCTGGGACACGTTGCCGTACGGCAGGTAGCTCAGATGACTCACGTTCACCGGCTTGGTCATGACGGTCCCGCCGATGGCCACCTGATGATCGACGAGCGATACCGTCTCGCCCGGCAGGCCGACGACGCGTTTGGCGACGAGCATGTGGTCCGGCGTGTGAAACTGCACCACTTCCCACCGTCGCGGCTCGCGGAACCAGAACGAAACGCGCTCGGCCAGGACCCAGTCGCCGTCGGGGCCGCCCTCGCCCTGCAGCGTCGGCGTCATCGAGCCGGAGACGATCTGCGAGAGATCAAAGCCGCCGAAGTAGATCACGGACAACAGCCCGACAACGGCCAGGCCGTTCCATAACCATCGGCCTGTGCCGCGCGCGATCGCACGCAGTCGCCGGCGCGGCGCAGCGCGGAGTTTGTCGGGTGTGTTCATGCAGCCGCCTCCTCCCGCTCGCTGATCATTCGGTGACCGGCGGCTTGCTGGGCTCGCTGGCGACCGCTTCTGCTGCCGCATCCTTCCGCACGGCTTCGTCGATCTGGCGCTGCCGCTGCTCGAACTTGAGCTGCGTGGATCGCGTCGCACCGCGGGTCTGGCCTACGGTCGCGCTGGCAAGCACGTAAAACACGCCGCCGATGGCGACGGTCAGGGCGACGATCCTCAGCAGCGTGTGTTTTGGCCCGTTCCTGGGCATGGGCTGCGGACCATCCGGCGGCGCGGCAGCGTCGTCGGGGTTGATCGACGTCTGTTCGCTCAACGGCTCAGGGTTCTGCGGCTCGGTCATCGTTCGATTCTCCTGTGTTGGATGTTGAGGGTTGCCATTGCAGTTGGGGTGAGATCCGTACGCCGGCAAGCGGCGCCGTGCGGGCGCTGCGCATCCGACTCCAGATTCCGCCCGCGGCCACAGCGACGCCCGCGGCGACGGCCAGTGCGATCAGCACCTTGCCCGTCATTGGCCGGGGCGGTAGTGGTGCGTAGCTCAGGACGCGGACGTTGGCGTCTTCCGCGTTCGGTTCCGTTGCGGCGGGCGCCCCTGATTCGAGGGGCACTAGCCGTTCATCGCTTTGGCCGTCGCTTCCAGGCATGCTTGATTCCACACACAGAGCAACCGGTCGGGTCTGCGTACGTCGCCCGTGCGAACGTAGTTGCTGCACCGACAGAAGGTATTGCACATCGTCTCCATGGCGCACGCCTGACACGCGTCGGCGCACCGCTGGCCGGCGCCGCTGTCACGCAAAAAATCGTCGCCGTCGAGCGCGTGGCCGCTCATGGCCATGGGGTGATCCACAGCGTCGTCGCCAATCAGTCGTTCGCAGGGATAGAGGCGGCCGGAGGGGGCGACGGCCACCTCGCCGTGGCCGAAGCTGCACCGGGCAGTCGGCGTGGTCGGGACGCGGGCGAGCTTCGCGGCCTTCTCGTCGAACCAGCCGATACTCGCGTCCGGCAGGCCCGCCCGCCATAGCTCGGCGCAGCAGCCGACGACCCGCTCCAGTGCGGCCATGTCGTCGGCCGTCCATTGCGTCCACAGGTCGAGCGATGGATCGATATGCCGCACACCCAGCTCGCGCAGGAAGCGAATCCCCGCCGGCAGGGCGTCGAGTGTGTCCGGCCGGACGACCATCACGACCTGAAAGTCCTTGCCAGCCCCGACCAGCCGCTGAATGGTTTCGACGACGGTTGTCGCGCTGCCGTCGCCGTTGGCGAAGCGGCGATGCCGGTCGTGCGTCTCGGGCAGCCCATCGCAACTGACCGCTAGCGATAGATCGGGGCGGGTCATGATGGCCCAGGCTGGCGGCGTTGTGACCGTGCCATTCGTCGTCAGGCTCAACGCCAGGGCCATGCCGGCCGCTTCCGTCCGAGCCTGGGCGTAGTCCATCATCGCCTGCACAAAATCAGCTCTCAGAAGGGGTTCGCCGCCGAAGAAGCCCAGTTCGAGGGTTCCGCCAGGCGCGAGCGACGCTACGGCACGGTCAATGGCCGTGCAGCCGATTTCGCGCGGCATGGCCGAATCAGGTGTCGTGCGGGCGTAACAGTAGCTGCAACGGAGGTTGCAGGCGCCGGTTACCGTCAGTGTCAGGCCGAACCGCGGGTACACGGGCCACCCCGCTTTCAACGAGCAATGGCTTTTTCGACGACAGCGGCGTGGAACGCGTCCACGACGATTCCACTACAGAATTATACGCAGAAGGGCCTCAGTCGTTCCCGGAATTGTGCGCGATTTTTTCGCGAAGGCTGCCGCAACTATGCCTCTGTCGCTTCTAACCGGGCGGGGTCCCGATGATCGAACGGTACCCAGAGCTTCGCGTCCAACGAAATGCTCACTTCCTGCCTCAGCTCTCTCGGGCTCCGCTTCTGCCTTCGGGCCTGTCCCTCCAGGGCAATCGCATCGTAATCGGAGCCGCCGTTCTTGGGTGGAAATCATTGGTGTCAACTGATGAATGAGGTTCGTCGCTTTTCATGCGATTGCCCCGCCTGTTCTTGCCCGCCTCCTGCAGGCGCGTGCCTTTCACGGCGGTTGGGTCTATCATGTCGCGGCTTATGGCCGAGCCTTTGATCATGCTGGACCATGCCGCCTCGCCGCGTGAGACGTCGTCGACGCGCGCGCTATGCGCGATCGCGGTAATGATCGCCGTCTCGATTGGGGCGGCGACGGTGGCGCTGCCGTTCCGGGCGCTGGCGCTGGGGGCCGGGCCGTGGCTCGTGGGCACGATCGGCGGCATTCTGATGGCGGCCTATGCTGTCGGCTGTATGGTGCTCGGGCCGTGGGTCGATCACGTCCGGCCGCGCACCGCGCTATTGGTCGGCAACGTTGTCTGGGCCATCGTCCTTGTGGCGATGGGGATGACGACGCGGCTTTCGGTTCTGCTCGTGCTGGCGTTGGTCTACGGGGCGGTCATGGTCGCGATCTGGCCGCCGTTGATGGGGTGGGTTTCGTATGGGCACGAGGGCCCCGCGCTCAATCGCCGGCTCGGTCGCTACAACATGAGCTGGTCGGGCGGCATGGTCATCGGGCCGTTTCTCGGCGGCGTT
>JAFGKA010000591.1 GCA_016928855.1 Phycisphaerae bacterium | reverse complement strand
GCTCTGGCCGTTATTGGAATAGTCGAGATCCCAGCCGATTTCCGCGCCGCTGACGAACAGGCCGCCTCCGCCATTCAGGTAGGTCGTGACCAACGCTTGCTCGGTGGCGTCGAACGTGCGGTCGGCGGTGCTCTCTTCACCGAGAATCCAAACGACGGCGTCATACCCCGCAAGCGAGACCGTTCCAGCGATGACCGCTTCGTTGGTGCACGAGTCGAACGTCACGTCACTGGCGGCCAGCGCCGCGGCGTGCTGTATGGTGTAGTCGAACGAATTGACACGCCGCAGGATCGGTCGTCGCATCGTGCCGGCGGGGATCGTTTGCGTCGGGTCCTGCAACCGGCCTACGCGGTCAAAGCCGTTGACGATCAGCACCTGTGTGGCCGCGGTCGCCGGCCGCCGCACGGCGAGCGTCTCAGAGGGCATCGATTCGCCGCCCGCGTTGGTGGCGGTGATTCGCAGGTACGTCGTCGTGTTCGCGGGAATATCGGTCAGCGTCGTGCTCAGCCCGCTGCCGATACTCTGGCCGGCGTCGAAGCCGTAGCCGTTGCTCGAACGATACACCCGGTAGCCTGTGGCGGCCCCGCCGTAGGCTTCGCCGGCCAGCGGTGCTTGCCACGAGAGCACGATCCCGCCCGTGCCGTTGTGCACGGCCTGCACGCGACGGGGACGATCCGGCGGGAACGTCAGCGGCACCGCGCCGCCGGAGATACTGTTCAGAAACTTGATGATGCCGTGCATCGACGAGCGGCCCACGGCGTCGCGCACCTTTGGATCGAGAAGCAACGCCGCGTCCTCCGTGTTGTCATGGTAGGCGACTTCGATGATCGTTGCGTCGAATTCGTTGCTGTTGTTTGTCGTGCTGATGGCGCCGTACGAACTCGTATAGGTGTTGCCTCGCGTGGCCCAGGTGTATTCGAACGGGATGACGCCGTCGAGCAGTTGCATGTCCTCCTCGATCTCTTCGCCCATGATGTCGGCGAACAGCGCCTGATTCGTCGTGGCGCTGCCGGTGATCAGCGCGATCGTACCCCGCGCGGCTCCCGTAGAGGCATTGGTGTGGAACTCGAGGTAGACCCGATTCCATCGGGACCCGATGCTTTCGTTGTTCATCTCTCGCGCCCAGCGGGCGCCGGTTCCGACGTTGTCAGAACCGTCGTCTCCGGAGCCATCCCAGATGCTCGATGCCATGCCCGATGCGTTGTTGCCTGCCTCGCTGTGCGCCCAATATCGCTGGCATTCTTCCTCGCGGGAGTAGCCACTGATGGTTCCCGGCCCGGGGCGCACGATATCCCCCATGCCATTGCCGAACCGGATCGCGTCGGCGATCACGTTGCCGCTGACCGTCGATTGATTACTGATCTCGACGTAGCCGCTCGTGCCGGCATTGAAATGGTAGTTGCCCAGCCAGACCCAGCCCTTGCCGACGAGGCGATGGTCGACGGTGACCTCGCTGGCCCCGCCGGTGTGCACGATGCGGTATTTCTGGAGCGTGCGGTTGCTGCTGTTGAGCACCCAGGTGTAGACCGGATACGCGTCGGTGGTTGGCAGGTTCGGCGTATAGCGGGCGAAGGCGGTTTGCGTGCTGTTGGTCACGGCGAATCGATACGCGATGCCGCTGATCGTTCGGTTGTTCTCGTAGTAGGGGCTGCCCGTGCTGTTGATCCACGCGCCCGAATACGTGACCTCGGGGTCGTCCTGATCCAGTACGATCTCATGGACCTGATAGCCCACGGGTCGGAACGGTACGACCGTGGCGCCGGCGTTAAAGCAGTATTCCACGAAGTAGTTCAGTTGGTCGATGTTGCCGTAGTCCTCGACCATGTTCAGCAGCAGCGGGCGCTGCAGCGCCCAGCCCCAGCTCTGGGCCGTCCAGCCGTGTCCGGCGGCCGCGTAGACGACGACGCCGGTCAGCGCGCCGGTGGGCTGATGGCTGATCGTGGTTGCGGCCGCATCGCGTTCGGTCAGCGTGGTCAGTGGGGTGCCCGGCTCGGCATCGACCGGAGGCGCGACATCATCGGGCTCCACATAAACACCGGGCTCGGCAACCGGCACGAATTCCTCGAGCAGCCGATACGGCTGAGCCGGATCGCGCCGGCACCACACCACCAGGCCGCGACCCTCGCTGTGCGGATCGAGCAGGGCGGCCAGCGTTGTGCTGATCAACTCAACGTCGATCGGCGACAGGTTTGCGTGGTCCTCGGGCAGCGGCAATGTCAATTCAATATGGAGCAGATCGTCCTGCCACGCGACGACGTCGACCACGCTGTCGGCCGGGACAATCCCTTCGGGCCGGTCGAGTGAGGGTTCGCTGAGCAGCCACAGGGCTTCGGCGGCGCGGTCAACCAAGGTGGTATCCGGATCGGCCGCCCCGAGCGATACGGAACAAAGACAAGCGCCCAAGAGTGCGCCGACAGTACCCCCGCGGAACGAATACCGTTGGCAGTTCATGGCTGTTCCTTTCCAACCCCCGAGGGCAATCCGGCGTGCCCAGGACCGATAGCTGGAATGCCCCGCCCCGCGAGTCCATAGCATGGCCATCGGACTCTACTATTCTATTGAATCAGCCGCATGCCGGTCAACCACGAGGCCGTTCCTGGCCCGGCAGCGGGGCCCGGAAGAAGTCGTGTGCCACTGCTCTGTGAGCAGTGTCTTCTTGAGGGTGCATCGGTTGCGACGTGACGCCGAGATCTGCCCGCAAGGCCCCGGCGTTCGCGCTTCCATCCCTCTTTCACTGCCTGTCTTCTGCAAATCAATCATCGCGACCCCACCCTTGCTGCGCAAGCATGGGCCACCCTGGCATTCAAATCCGCTCACCGCATTCCGGGCAGCGCGGCTCTCGCAGGCCGCGAAGGATATACCGGCACTTGCGGCATCGCGTTTCCGTTTCTCGCTTGTGTGCAGGGCCGAACAGAGCCGTCAGCAGGCCGTATACGCCGAGCGTGAACAACGTGAGCGGCAGCGCCCTCCCGATTGCGAAGCCGATGCTGGCCGTCCAAGGATGGAATGCTAACGTGCGTTCGATTGTGTCGACGAACGTATCGTAGGCACGTTCAGCGACGTCATGACGGGTCGTCCATTGGATGAAGACGCAACTAGCGATGGCGGCAATCATGCTGCGTGAAAGCCAGTGCATATGGAATCGCCTTCGCACGTGTGATCCGTCTCCAATGTGTTGCTGTGGCCGCCGCGCGCATCGCGCGGCAATACGTCTCAACGTCATGCTCTATACGCGGCCGAATCAGATCGGCTCACCGCAACGCGGGCAGCGAGGCTCGTGCAATTGTCGCAGGACCTGTTGGCATTGGCGGCAGTGTGTCTGGCGTGTGCGTTGCAGACCGAATACCCGCGTGGCCACGCCGAACGCACCGAGCGTCACGAGCGAGATCGGGAGCACAAACACGATTAGCCATGCAAACCCCTCGGACGGCAAGAATCCACACCGCGTATCGATCCACCGGCAGAGCCGGTAGCACAAGTCATAGAAGGCCTCGATCGAGAACAGCAGGCTGAAATACGTGCAGCCCGCGATGATCCCAATCAATGTCCGCCAGATCCAATGCATGTCTTGGTCCTGTGCGTCCTCGTTCGCCGTTTTGCGACGACGGCAGGGGGGCCCGAGACGGTTCCTGTCTTCGTCGGCTCTCACGATCTACCGTCACCCCATTCTACAGCGGCCGCGCCCCGATTCCATCCGAGCGATGCATGGAGGCAGGCCCGCCAACGGGGTGGCCCATTCATTCGCGCAGCGGATGGGTGGGGTCACGATGATCGGTATGTGCAGAACGCTTCGTTTGTCGTGGTCGGGTTGTTCTGTGAACGCAGGCCTCGTACTCCTCTTGCTTGCGAACGCATTGCACGGCATCAAGGCATCGTTGGGTCGTGAGGGCTTCGCTGCATCCGATCGTCGTGACGCCACCCCTTGTTTCACCGAGGCCACCCAGGAGACAGGTCGTTCCGAGCGCCCGATTGCCACACCGCCGGCAGGGCGGGTACCATGCCCCGTTCTTGAGGCGTCTGGTTACGACAGGGACAACGCGAAAGGACCACGCGACATGTTGAAACATACCCCCGTCTGGATCAGTTGTGTACTGCTGGCCTGCATGTTCGCAGGGGAGGCGACGACGATGGCAACGGCGGCCTTTACGCCCGAGGGACCGACGCCCGACTGGCAGAATCCGGCTATCACGCACATCGGCCGCGAGGCGCCGCGTGCCGTGCGGTGCATCTATGCCGATGAGCCTTCGGCCCTCGACGGCAAGCCCGAGAGATCGCCGTACTACCGCTCGCTCAACGGCCAGTGGCGGTTCCACTGGGGGCCCAAGCCGGCCGACCGGCCGACGGGCTTCCATGCTGCCGACTTCGATGACGCCGGCTGGAAGACGATCCCCGTTCCGGCCAACATCGAGCTGCAGGGCTATGGCATCCCGATCTACACCAACGTGAAATACGCCTGGCACATGGCGCCCGATCCGCCGCGCGTGCCGGCCGATGACAACCCCATCGGATCCTACCGCACGCGTTTCAGCGTGCCGGATGAATGGAAGGGCCGCCAGGTGTTCCTGCGCTTCGACGGCGTCTCGTCAGCGTTCTACGTCTGGCTCAACGGCAAGGAGGTCGGCTTCAACAAGGGCAGCCGTACGGTCGGCGAGTTCAACATCACGCCCTACCTGCAGGACGGCGAGAACGTGCTGGCCGTCCAGGTCTATCGCTGGTCGGACGGGGCCTATCTCGAATGCCAGGACTTCTGGCGTCTGAGCGGAATCTTCCGCGACGTCGCGCTCCTCTCGACGGCGGACCTGCATGTGCGTGACTTCGAGGTCAATGCCGTGCCCGACGCCGACTTCCGCAACGGCGAGCTGCGCGTCCGTGCCCAGATCCACAACTTCGGCGCCGAAACCCGGCCGGTGTCCGTGCGGCTCACGCTGCGCAACGCCGAGGGCAACGGGGTCTTCCCGCCAATCACGCGCGAGGTCATCGTCGAGCCCGGCCAGGACGGCAAGGTCGAGATGAAGGCGACCGTCCGCGATATTGCGCTCTGGTCGGCGGAGAAGCCGAACCTCTACTCGCTGCTGCTTACGCTGCAGGGTGACGACGGCAACGCGATCGAGGTCGTTCCGTGCGCGGTCGGGTTTCGCACGGTCGAAATCCGCGACGGCGAGCTGCTGGTCAACGGGCGGGCGGTTCTTCTCAAGGGCGTCAACCGCCACGAGCACGATCCCGATCGCGGCCACGCAATTACCGTCGAGTCGATGATCCGCGACATCGAGGTGATGAAGCAGCACAACGTCAACGCGGTCCGCACATGCCACTACCCGAATCAGCCGCTCTGGTACGACCTTTGCGATCGCTACGGCATCTACTTGATTGACGAGGCGAACATCGAGTCGCACGGCATGGGCTACGGCGAGCGCTCGCTCGCGCACGATACGACGTGGGCCGCGGCCCATATGGACCGGACGCAGCGCATGGTCGAACGCGACAAGAACCACCCGTCAGTCATCATCTGGTCGCTGGGCAACGAGGCCGGCTTCGGCGTGAACTTCGTGGCGACGTCAAAGTGGATCAAGGAGCGCGATCCCAGCCGGCCGGTCCACTACGAGCGCGCGGGCGACGATCCCGCGACCGACATTATCTGCCCGATGTACGCACGCCCGAACCGGCTGGCCGAGTATGCATCGAAGCCGCAGACGCGCCCGTTCATCCTGTGCGAATACGCCCACGCGATGGGCAACTCGACGGGCAACCTGTGGAAATACTGGGAGCTGATCTACGCGAAGAAGCACCTGCAGGGCGGCTTCATC
>JAFGKA010000590.1 GCA_016928855.1 Phycisphaerae bacterium | reverse complement strand
TTCAGCGTGATTGCCATCCCGATCAGGATGGTCTTGAGCGTCAGGTAGATGTTGCGAAAATACTCGGTCATCCTCGGTTGCCGCAGCCTGCGACGACCGGCCCGGCTGGGGCCACGTCGCCGGTACCCGCGGTCCCTTCTCCATTCGGCCCGCCGCGATGCCCGGCCGCCCGAACACCGGGTTCCAGGCCATCCTAGCACCCGCGCGGGCAAACGTCCCGCGAGGCGCGGGGTTTTCCGGATAATTCCGAGTCACATCCGCCACGACCGGTGGCAGTCTGCCGTCGAGAGACGAGGAAAGCAAGCCTGGCCATCGTTGTTCCCTGGACCGGGACGGCTCAGCGGTCGCCGAACAGGTCGCCGAGGCCACCGAGGACCGAGCCTTCGCCTCGGCGCTTGCCGCCGCTGCGCGGAGCGTGGGCGATAATCCGATCGGCCAGTCGGGAGAATGGCAGCGTCTGCAGCCAGACCGTGCCATGCCCCCGCAACGTCGCCAGGAACAGCCCCTCACCGCCAAAGACCATCGATTTCAATCCGCCGGCCCGCTCGATCGAGTAGTCCACATCGGGCGTAAACGCCACGAGACAGCCCGTATCGACGCGAAGCGTTTCGCCGTTGAGCACGCGTTTGACGATCGTGCCGCCCGCATGGACGAACGCCATCCCGTCGCCACGCAGCCGCTGCAGAATGAAGCCTTCGCCACCGAAGAAGCCTGCCCCGAGCCGCTTCGTGAACGCGATGCCGATCTCGGTCCCGCGGGCGGCGGCGAGGAACGCATCCTTCTGACAGAGGATTTCGCCGCCGGGGATCGTCGCGAGATCCATGGCGATGATCTTGCCCGGATACGGCGCAGCGAACGCAACACGTCTGAGCCCGGCGCCGCCTGCATTCGTGAAATGCGTGAGGAACAGCGACTCACCCGTCATGACGCGCTTCGCGCCGTCCAGAACCTTGCCGAAGAACCCGCTGTCCGGGCGCGAACCGTCACCCATCTTCGCCTCGAACGTGATGCCGTCTTCCATGTAGTTCATCGCACCGGCTTCAGCGATGACCGTCTCGCCGGGATCGAGTTCGACCTCGACGACCTGCATGTCGTCGCCGTGGATCTGGTACGTCACCTCATGACACCGACGCCCGGCGCGCACGGCCTTCTCCGGCTGCGGCGGTGGCCCCCCATCACGGGCAGCGAACAGTCCCCCGACACGGCTTGCGGGCGTCCATCCCGTCAGGTTCTCATTCCAGACCAGATCCGCCGGCACCAACCCGCCCTGGTCAACAAGCCGTTTCAGCTCGGCGTCCGACACCGGCCCGACCTGTGAACCGTTCTTCAGGTAATACCATTCCGCCATAGCGTTTGCCTCTCGATAGTGTGAGCGTCCCCAGCGGTCGCCAATGGTACGCGGGCAGGGGAAAACTCGCCAGCGCCGCCAGACAGCGAAGCAGAGAATCAGGCAACCGACAGATGACAGAATGAGCCGCCCGCAGCGCCACGGACACCAGGAAGGGGCCGTGGGCAAAACCCGCGCCAAGTGCTTCGTGGTTCAACGTCTTCTCTTCCTGGCGCCCCTGGCAAGTTGGCGGATCCCGGGACACCGCCTATGATGCCGCGTCATGTATTGGCACATTGGCTCACTGCCGGAGCTTGCCCATCTCTCGGAGCAAGAGCGAGATGCGCTTCTACGGAAACACCTTGGCAACTACGGGGTCGCGAGACTTGTGGCGCTTTCCATCGGATTCGGCACATTGATCAGCTTCGTCGTAACTCCATCTCTCCCGAGGCCCGCAAACGCCTGGCTCCAGATCAGCATCTGGCTTCTGGTAGTCCTGGCCGGCAGCCTGTTGTGGTATCTGGGGTCCCTGATCCGTATTCGCGGCGCCATGCTTCTGTTTCTCGAGCGAAGAGCCAGGCGGCAGCGCCTGCCGATGTGTCTACGATGCGGTTACAACCTTCGCGGGCTGACTGGCAATCGCTGTCCGGAATGCGGCAGGAAGGTCGTCCCGCAACAAGCGCCGCGACCCCCAAAGTAGGCCGCGTGCGCCGATCACGCCCGCCTTCGTGCATGGATGACCGAATCCATCCATTCGGACCGGCGGACAAGGTCAATCGCCTCGAAGCCCGCGGCCATCAGGTCTTCACGATACTCGCCGAAGGTGTACGTCCCGCCTGCCTCGGTGCCGACAAGCATGTTGACGGCGAACATCGCCCCCGCCGTCGGCGATGTGCGCGATCCGTCCATGACAATATCACGAATCAGCAGCACACCCCGCGGTTCGAGCGCGACGTGCGCCTTCGCGAACAGCGCCCGGTTCTGCTCGCGGGAGTTTTGATGCGCGATCGCGCTAAGCCAGACCGCATCCGCGCCAGCCGGCAACGCATCCACGTAGAAGTCACCCGGCACGAACGTGACCCGTTCGGCCAATCCCGCGTCCAGCATCCGCTGGCGGGCCATCGGAATGACCGGTGGCAGATCGAAGATCGTCGCCCGCGCCTCGGGCGCTGCGTGCAGAAACGCCATGGTCCACGTCCCGGACGCCCCGCCGACATCGAGCACATGCCGCAAACCTGCCGGGCACACCGCCGCGACCAGACTGTTGGCGACCGGGCCGGACACCGTATGCATCGCACCGATGAACGCCGCCCGGTCCGCGGCCTCACCCCGCACGCTGGGGGCCAGATCCGCCGGCCCGCCCCGCTGCACCACCGTCGAGAGCTGCGCCCATCGTCGCATGCAGTTCGCCCGATGCAGGACCATCGGCAATACGCTGCCAGCCGCAGACGCAGTCAGGCACGCCGCCACGTCCGCGGGAACTGAGTAGACGCCCTCCTGCTTCGTCAGCAGCTCCAGTGCCACCAACGCATCCAACAGGACGCGCGTGGCCCGCGGATCGGTCGCGAGCGTGCCAGCGAACGCGTCGGCCGTCGTCGGCGCCGCGTGCAACCTCGTAAAGACGTCCCAGTCAGCCCCCGCAGCCAGAACGCAGGCCGGCTGAAACGATCCGGATAACTCGAGCACACGTTCGGCGATCGCCTGTACGGACATGCGATCCTCCATTCATCATTGCCACGGCAACCCTCGCTCACACCGCCGCCAGCCGCACCCCCAGCTCAAACGCCGCCTGCAGACAATCGGGCTTCTGCGCCACCTCGCCCCGGATCGTCACGCCGGGCACGACGATCTGCCCG
>JAFGKA010000589.1 GCA_016928855.1 Phycisphaerae bacterium | reverse complement strand
GGTGCGACGGCTGATCCCGCTGATCCGCCTGGCCAACGCGCTGGATCGGACGCACTATTCCGTGGTCGATTCGGTCACGTGCCGGGTTACCAGGGGCCGGGCGCGGCTGTCGGTGCATGCGCGGACGGATACCGAACTCGAGCTGTGGACCGCGGGTCTGCAGACGGGCCGGTTCGAGAAGGTGTTCGGCGTGCCGATCGAGATCGTGTTGGCGCCATCGGAGGCGAACAAAGGAGAGGACCGTGAACACGCCAAGTGATACCCTGCTGAAACCGCATGCGTATCCCGGGCGCCTGATCATCGTCGAGGGGATCGACGGATCCGGCAAGAGCACCCAGATCAAGCTGCTGCAGCGATGGCTCGAATCGCTCGAATTCGACGTATTCTTCACGGAATGGAATTCGGCGGCGCTCGTGAAGGAGACAACAAAGAAGGGCAAGAAGAAGCGCAGTCTGACGCCGACGACGTTCAGTCTGCTGCACGCGACCGATTTCGCGCACCGGCTGGTGACGAACATCCTGCCGCCGCTCAAGGCAGGCATGATCGTCCTGGCGGATCGCTACGTCTTCACGGCGTACGCGCGGGATCACGTGCGCGGTTGCGATCCACAATGGGTCCGGAAGGTCTACCGCTTCGCGCCCAAGCCGGATGTCTCGTTCTTCTTTCGCGTGCCGATCGATGTGGCGCTGAAACGAATCATGGCGTCACGGCCGGTGCTCAAGGACTTCGAGGCTGGCATGGATCTACATCTGCACCCGGATCCCGTGGAGAGCTTCCGCATCTTCCAGGGTCGAATTCAGAATACCTACGACCAGTTAGCCGCGGATAACGATCTCGTGGTGATCGACGCCACGGGGAACATCACCGAGCAGCAACGGCAGGTGCGCTCCGTGGTGGGCGGACTGGTGGAGCATCTTCGAAGAAAGCCGAGGATCGCATGAGTCAGCTTCAGTTCTTTGGCGAGGGGTTGCCGTATCTCACGGTGACCGACTACCCGGGCGTTCTGATCACGATCGAGGGCACGGACGGCGTCGGGCGGACGACGCAAGTTACGCTGCTCCGCGAATGGCTCGAGGTGCAGGGCTACGGCGTGGTCGAAACGGGCTGGACGCGCAGCCCGCTGATCGGCGGCACGATCGCGCGGGCGAAACGCGGTCGCCGACTCAGCCGGCTTACCTATTCGCTGCTCTACGCGGCCGATTTCGCCGACCGTCTCGAAAAGGAGGTTCTGCCTGCGCTGCGGAGCGGATTCGTCGTGCTGGCCGACCGGTACGTCTTCACGGCGTTCGCTCGCGATGTCGTACGTGGCGCGGATCCGCGCTGGGTTCGTGATCTTTTTGGATTCGCGCCGATTCCGCACCTTGCGTTCTACCTCAAGATCGACGTGGCGACCCTGATACGCCGCGTGATCGCGCGTGGGGCGATCGACTACTTCGAGGCCGGCATGGACATGGCGCTCGGCGACGACTCGTATGACAGCTTCAAGCGGTATCAGACAATGCTGATCCGAGAATACAACAAGCTTGCGGCGGAGTTCGACTTCCACACGGTTAGTGCCCGCATGCGTCCGGAACGGATCCAAGCGCGACTGCGCGAAGCGGTCTCCGCATTCTTCGCCAGTCACCATTTCCCGATTGCGTTGCGGCGACCGGACGCGGCGGATGCGGATCGCGTGGCAGGGTCGCTCAATGATGCGCCAGAAGAACACAGCCATGCCCCGGGCGAGACCCAAGTCGAGCCCGTCTCGACGACGCGTGTCGGCGGTACGAAGTGACGTCCGCCAGGGATTCTATGCGAAGCGACGCTTGACCCAGCCGACGGTGCCAAGACCGATAAGGCCGAGCATTGTGGCGCCCGGTGCCGGCACGGGTAGCGCTTCTGCCTCGAAGAAGACAACAGGCAAGAGACTCTTCGCGTTGCGCTCGGCGGCGTTCTTGAGCGACTGCCGTTCGCATGTGGCAACGTAGCCAGTAACGTTCGTATTCACAATGTGTTATGACAACGCTTGGCGTGCGTCGCGATGTCGCGTGTTGCGGAAAAACAACGTCGTGTCACACTCGTCAAGGTGGTCGGCCGGGGGCGCGACACGGGCCTTGCGCGCTAAGCTTCGGCAGCATATGTGGTTGGCTGCGACGGCTGACCGCCTTCCGAAAGCGATGGCCGTGGCATCAGGCTTGCCGTCCAGGAGGGTGTTCGCGTCGTGGCGGTGCAAACTGGGTGGCCGGCCTCGACGGAACCGAGCTGAGAACCCACAGCCTCGATTTCTGGGACCTACGCCGAGGGAAAGAAGCGGACAATGGACGAGCAAACCTTCCAGAAGAAGTTGGCGGAACTGGTCGCGGAAATCGGGACGTTGCCCGCGGGTGAGCGGGAGAAGCTGCAACTGCTTGCCGACCAGACGAAAAAGCGGCACAAGGAGTTGCGCGAGACGGTGTCGAATCTCCAGGAAAACCTGGATTTTCTGCGGTTGTCGATCAAGTATCTGGTCTTTGATCTGGAAGCGACCCGTCGGGAGAATGCGTATCTTCGGAAGATGATCGAAGACGATTCGAACTCGTCGAACGGGTAAACTCGGCAGGGTCGCGAAGCGAGGGTCGCGGCCTGTTTGTCGAGCCGACAGATCGCTGAATAGCTGCCATGACGAGTCTGGCCCGGAACCGGCAGCCGAAAACGTGTGAGCGAGGGGCCTGAAGCGGAATCGATCGAACGGTTGTCTGGCCCGGATTTCTGCCGTTCGAGGTTTTCGCGGGGCACCCGTAGCGACCCTAGTACCGTACGACCTCGTGCCGTGGAGGAGAAGGCACCGGGCGGCCGGTATGCGACAAAGCCTCACCCGGACGACCGTGCCAACAAATGTGTCGGGGAGGTAGCCCCGGAGACGAGTTCAATCGTTCTCGGGGCTTTTTCTTTGCGCGAGCGGGCAAGACGGCGAGCGCCGTTTCTGTTTCGCGGCCCGAGAGAGCGGGGCGGTCGGGGGACCACGGAGGCAGGCCGTGGCGGGGCGTCGCATAAGTGCCGGGGCTTGCGGGTCGGTGGCCGGGGCGGTTTAATGACGGTATTGGGCCGTCCGATTCATGAAGGTGGGGGCTCTACATGCCCGACAGCCGAGCAGAAAGACCGTCGCCGGAAACGATCGAGGGTACGTATCGTCTCGGCCACGTCGAGTTGACCGGACCGGTGCGCTGGGTTGAGGGTACGCGCGTGACCGTGAAGGTGGCTTCGGTCGCGGACGCAGCCACGTCGCCGTCGGAGCTGGGGCCGGTGATCATTGCCGGGTTCGGGCTGGCCGGTCGATGGGTGGCCGACATCTTCGATCGGCATAAGGTGCCGTACGTGATCGTCGAGCGCAACACCGAGACGGTCGAGACGCAGGCCAGGCTGGCCCGGGCGGTGATCGAGGGAGACATTTCGGACGAAGAGACGCTGCGGCGGGCGGGGATTGAAAGTGCTTCGATTTTGGCACTTACGATCCCGGACGAGCAGGCGGTGCTGAAGGCGACGCAACTGGCTCGGCGTCTCAAGCCGGACATCTATATCGTTGCGCGGACGACGTATTCGTCGGTGGGGCTGGAGGCGACGCGGCTCGGCGCGGACGAGGTGATCAAGGCCGAGCAGGCCGTGGCCAGCCAGTTCCATGAAATGCTGCTGCGGAAGCTGGGCGTCGAGCGGGCCGTCGACACAACGCCGAGTGGGCCCGCGCGCACGCCGCCGTGCTGACGTGGCCACACTTGGGTCCTCCATTCCCCCCAAAAGGACATCACTCATTATCGGCGTGGCGTGCCGTTGTGGGCTGCGCTGCACGACGCGACGGTGGCGCGGTTTGCGATAAGCCCTAACGTTTCCGTGACTCTATTGTTCAATTGCGCGCGTCGGCGCGGTCCTGAATCTTCGTGTGGGGGCAGCTTATGTGGCGGAGGGGAGCTGGAGTTCGGTGAGGGCCACTTCCATATCGACGGCGCCGACGCAGACAATGGCGCTTTGCTTCTGTAACTGCACACGAACGATCGTGCCTTGCCGATCGAATCGACGGATGTAGACCGGATCACCGGGGGCGAGGCGGGCGATGGCCTGGGTCCAGTTCTGAAACTCCGCCTGTTGACGTGCGAGTTCGGCGCGTTGGCGTTCGAGCGCGTCTCGGACACGGTCGGACTCGACCTTGGCGGCCTCGGCCTCCGTGCGGGCTTTTTCGGCCTCGCGGCGCGTGGTGAGCGTGCCGGCGATGGCTTTCTGCAGCGCGCGGCTGCGGCGCGACAGGTGGCGCTGGGCGGCGTGGATGACGCGCTTGGGCATGCCCAGCCGCTCGGCGATGGCCAGGGCGTTGCTGTTGCCTGGCTCGCCGATGAGCAGCCGGTATGTCGGACGCAGCGAGACGGTATCGAACTGCACGGCGGCGTTGTCGGCGCGCGGATGGGTGAACGCGATGCTCTTGAGCACGCCGAGGTGTGTCGAAACCATGCTGTGACAGCCGACGCGGAGCAGCTCTTCGACGATCGCGCGGCCGATGGCGGCACCTTCGTCCGGGTCGGTGCCGGCGCCGAGTTCGTCGATCAGCGCGAGCGTTTTTGGCCTGGCACGGTGAAGCATGCGCAGCAACTGCGTGAGGTGCGCGCTGAATGTGCTGAGTGACTGCTGGAGGCTCTGTTCGTCGCCGACGTCGATGAGGATGTCGTCGTAGACCGGCAGCGTTGAGCCCTTTTCCGCGGGGATGGGCAGGCCGGCCTGGGCCATCATCGCCACGAGCCCGACGGTCTTGAGGGCCACGGTCTTGCCACCGGTGTTCGGGCCGGTGATGACGAGCAGATCGAAATCGTCGCCGAGTCGCACATCGATCGGGACGACCTCGCGCGGCGGGATGCCGGCGGCGCGATCCTGCTGCCGCAGCCAGAGCAGCAGCGGGTGGCAGGCCTGGCGCAAGCGGAGCATCTGGCCGTTGCCGACGGTCGGACAGGTCATCTCATAGGCCTCGGCAAATCGCACCTTTGTCGCGATCAGATCGAGTACGGCCAGAGCATCAAATGTCTGGAGCAGGGTCGTGGCGTTGCGGTGGATCGAATGGGTCAGCTTCCAGAGGATGCGGCCGATCTCCTCGCTCTCATCCTGGCGGAGCTGGATGATCGCGTTGTTGAGCTCGACGGCCTCGGCCGGTTCGACGAAGAGGGTGGCACCGCTGTCGGAGGTCCGATGGACGATCCCAGGCACACGTCCGCGATGCTCGAGCGCGAGCGGGAGAACGAGGCGGTCGTTGTGGAACGTTGCCTCGGGATAGCGCAGATACTTGCCGATGTGGCTCGAACGCAGCAGGCGGTCGACCACGGTCTGGATGCGCGAGCGAGCCTCCTCGATGGCGTCCCGGATGCGGGCAAGCCGCGGGCTGGCGTCGTTGCGGACCTCGCCATGGCTGTCCACGACGCGGTGGATCTGCTCGGCGATGACGGTGAAATCGCCGAGGCGCTCGCCGAGCGATCGCAGCTCGGAGCAGGCCTCCGGCAGGCGCTGCGCCCAGCGGAACACCGCGTTGGCCGCCGTGAGTGAGGCGGCCAGTTCGGCGAGTTCCTCGGGTTCGAGTTTTGCCGGTGGGACGGCGCGGCGGATCATGTCCCGTACGTCGCGCAGCCCGCCGAACGGTGGAAGGCCGATCGTCACGGCGGCGGCCTGCATCTCGGTGATCTGCGCGAGCCATTGCCGCACGAGTGCTTCGCGGGTGGTCGGCTTGAGCTTCAGCGCCATCGTCCGTCCGAGGGCGCAGTGGGCGTGCTCGGCCACCATGTGGCGGACGCGGTCGAACTCCAGTCGCTCCAGCGTATGCGGGTCCATGCAACAAATTGTAGCAGCCGTACGCCGACGCGAGAAACGGCGTCGCGGCGGGCAAAGGCTCCGGCGCGCCCATTTCACGCCGATTCGGCTATAATCGGCGCGCCGGGCGGGAGGCCTTTGGCGTGTGAGGGTCTTTGTATGCAAAATCGGTCGGTGGTGGTGCGGTGGGCGGTCGTGGCTCTGTTGGCTGTGGGCGGGGTAGCCGCCGGGCAGCAGGTCAACGAGGGGATGGCGCCCGAGGCCAATCTTGAGATGCTTCAGGCAGCGTTTGTGCGGCTGGCTGACCGCATGCGGCCGAGCGTGGTGGCCATTCGGGCGGAACGCATTTCCATCGGCTCGGACGGCGCGGCCGGGAATGAGGACAACGCCGAGTTTCGCGTTCCGTCGATCGGTAGCGGCGTGATCATTCGCGCCGATGGGATGATCCTGACCAACGAGCACGTGGTGCACGCGGCGGAACGAATCATCGTCGTCCTGCACGATCACAGCGAGCATGAGCCGATGGCGGTATACGCGGATGCGCGGAGCGACCTGGCCATCGTGCAGATCGATGCGGACGGCCTCACGCCGGCGCCGCTCGGTGATCTGTCGCGGGTTCGTCCGGGGCACTGGGCGTTCGCGATGGGCAACCCGTTCGGCCTCGGCTCCGACGGAACGACGGTGGTTTCGGAAGGCATTGTCAGCGCGGTTGGCCGGCAACTTACGCGGCGGCTCGACCCGAGCGGCATGCGCTACTATGGGAATCTCATTCAGACGTCCGCCGCGATCAACCCGGGCAACAGCGGTGGGCCGCTGGTGAACCTTTACGGGGAAGTCATCGGGATCAGCACCGCCATCTCGACGCGCACGGGCACGAACGAGGGCGTGGGTTTCGCGGTACCGATCGAGGCGAGGACAAAAGCGATCATCGAGAAGCTCATCCGGGGCGAGCCGGTCGAGTACGGTTTCCTCGGCGTGGCGATCCGGCCGGCGCCGCGCGGTGCCGGTGGCGTGGGTTCGGGAGCCATGATCGAGAGCGTCGGGCCAGGCTCGCCGGCGGAGAAGGGCAATCTCAAGGAAGGCGACATCATCGTCGAGTTGGACGGGACGCGCGTCGAAGATTCGGACCACCTTGTGCGTCTGGTGGGGGCCTCGCCAGTGGGCGAGCGTGTGCGGATCACGTATTACCGGGACGGCCGGCGGGGCGAAGCGACGGTCGAGTTGAGTCGTCGGGAGCTGCCGCCGGGAAGCGCGCCGGCCGAGCTGAGCTGGCGGGGGATGATCCTGCGCGAGCCGACGGTGGCGGTCCGGCAACAGTTCTCCCTGCCTGACGATGCGACGGGGCTGGTCGTTATGGACGTGGTGCCGGACTCGGCCGCGGTTCATGCGGGTGTCAAACCGGGGATGCGGATCCTCGCGGTCAATGACACAGAAGTGCCAACGCTGTCGCGGATGAACGAACTCGTTCCCGGCCTGCGGCGAACAGTCGTCCTGAGGATCGCGGAACACGAGCCAATTCGACTGCGGCCGCGGTAGGTTTGCCGGGTGGCCAGCCTGGGGGCTTTTCCCGCGGTCGAACTTGGCTGGAGCCTCCGGGTCTGTCTGCCCTCCGGCCGTGGCATCGTTCGGTTGAGACGAGTACTGTCCGAGGTCAGTGGCACATGGAACGGCCGATTCGGTCCACTTGTGCCTGCCTGTCGCTGCCCCTGACGTTCCAATGGTGGCTTGACTTGCGTGGGGGTATGGATTATGCATGATGCATGATTTGGCGGGCTGTGGGGCGGCCCGTGGGTGCTCCTGTCAGTTTCGGAGGCGGCGTCATGCCGGCGGAAACGATTCGGCGATCCAATTTCGTGGATGAGGCGTATGGGGCCATCCGGCGGCTGATCCTCGGGGGGGAATTGCGGCCGGGGACCCAGCTCAAGATCGATGCACTGAGCCGGCAGCTCGGCGTGAGCAACTCCCCGATCCGGGAGGCCCTTCGGCGACTCGAGAACGAGCGGTGGGTCGAGACCATTCCCTACCGGGGAGCGTTCGTGCGCCCGGTCGAGGCCAAGGAGATGATCGAGGTCTACGAGATCCGTGAGATGCTCGAGGCCGCGGCCCTGCGGAAGGTGATGCCGAACCCGACGACGGAGGGGCTCGAGGTTATGGAGCGGGCGCTCCACGACATCCGCAAGGCGTTGCGGAGCGGCAAGCAGCTCGAATACCTGGAAGCGGATACGCGGTTTCACGCCGCCATTGTCCACATGGCGGGCAACGCCCGGCTGAGCGCCATTTTTGGCGCGCTGGTCGAGCAGGGCACGTGCTTCATGCTTGGCCGCACGCCGGAGGCGATGGGTGAGTATCGCAGCGGCGAGGATGATCACGGCATCCTGTTTGAGACGATCCGGGCGGGCGAAACGAGGACGGCGTTGCGGATTCTGCATCGTCATTTGTGTGTATCCCCGACGGCGATTCGAAAACTGTGCCAGGCGTCATAGAGGAGAACAGAATGCATTCCATGAAGAGCGCGTGGAAGAGAAGGCAGAAGCCAGAAGGCAGAAGGCAGAAGCGGAGTCTATCCAGGCGGGTATTGTTGGTGGGGGGGGCTCTAGTCGTTGGGGTTGCGGCGATGGCCGGGTGTGCCGGAACGGGCGCGGCAGGCGTTGGCCTGGCGGCTGGCGAGGAGGCTCGTGGGGCTTGGTGGATGCGGGAGACGGCCCTCACGCAGGATGGGCAGTTCGATCTGCGAACGAAGGCCTGGTGGTCTCAGGCGGCGGAACTGAAGGTCGGTGAGCAGTTCATCGTCGGGGCCGAGGGCGACGCGGCCGGGCGGATGCTGGTGCGGCGCGAGCGATTGCGGAATCGCAACAAGGAAGTCGAGGCGATTGTCTGGGTGATCGACGATGACGGCGACGGGAGCCTCCAGGCCGGCGGTGATCGGCACTCGGACTGCTACGTCGTGGACTACGGCGGCGACGGCGTGGTCGATCGGATGGTCGATTACATTGACAACAACGGGGACAAGATCCCCGACGAGATGGATATCCGCTATTTCGTCGACGGCGAGCTTCGGCAGGTCTGGTGCGGGCTCGATCTGGACGGCGACGGCGCCATGTGGGATCTGGCTGGCTACGAATACTCCGGCGACTTTTTCAAGAGCGATCCCTATGGCGACAACATGATCTACATGAACAAGTTCAACCCGGAGGATGGGACGTGGGTCCCGATCTCCGAATGCCCGTTCGCGTTCTATGACACTGATGGCGATGGCCAGAGCGAGGTAACGATCCGGATCAGCGCCGTGCCGTTGGCTTATGATGCGGCGACGGATCCCGATTATGCGAATGACGCGGCTCGGTATCGCGGCGTGTGGGGGCCGGAGCACCGGCGGATGGGCGTGGTGAACGTTCGCTACAGCTTCGACGTGGACAATCTCAGCAGCGACGCGATGCCGTTACATTACGATTTCGGGTTTAATCTCGTCGGGGCGACGCCGTACGAGTATCCGGGCATGGAGCATTTCAGTCCGAAACGGCGGCCGCCGCAGGTCACGGTCGTGATTCCGCACAAGACGCTGCGGGCCATGTGCGATGCCTACCCGGCCAGAGAGACCGGGTTTACCTGGCACGAGCAGCACGATGACACGATCTCGATCGGCGATGCGCCGGATCCGGCGCTCGATTTCCGGTGGGAGGGTGTTTTCTGGATCTGGGAACGACGGTTCATGGAGAACACCGGTGGGCCGAACCAGAAGTGGAACGTCCGGCGCGAATGGAGCCAGCGGCCGGCCGATCGGCGGGAGCTGTATTACAGCGGCGTGGATCGACGCATTCACCTTGTCGGCGCGGAGGAGGGCTGGATCGAGATTGGGCATTTCAACGGTCTGGGCGCGCTGGGCGAGTTGCGGATGTTCGACACGGACGGCAACGGCTACTTCGACCGGTGGGAGGTCTATCGTGACGGCGGGGCGAGGCCGGCCCGCGTGACGACAGTGCGCGACGAGAAGGTCCGCCCGCTGGCGTGGGACTATGAAGCGGTAAGCCAGTTTTACATGGAGACGGTGCTGCCCGAGGCGATGGCGGCGAACGCGAAACTGCTCGCGGCGATGGCGGGTGTTGTGGCGTTCGAAGCGCCGGGGCCGCTGCAGCAGGCTACCGAGATCGGCTCGCTCAACAATCGCCGCTTCGCGCAGGATGTTCTGCGAGAATGGCACTACTTCGTGCTGCGCGAGCAGCTCATGGCTAAGGCGAACAAGGTTCTCCGGGCGGCGCCGATGAACGAGTTTCGCAAGCTCACGCCCGAGCAGCGCCGAACGACCGCGTGCACGGAGACGGCGTGGCAGATGGTGCGGCTGCTTGAGCGTTTGGATGTGGTCTACGGACAGGGGAATTTCGACGAGGCGTGCGCGGTCTTGAGTGAACTCAAACCTCTGCGGGAGTTGTTCCAGTGATGATGCTAGCCGCGAGTGAGCTGCATGCGGTGGATTACGCTGTCCTGGTCGGGTACTTCGCGATCATGCTCGGCGTGGGTGCCTATTTCTGGCGCTACATGAAGGGCATGAAGGACTATTTTTCCGGTGGCAACCGGATTCCCTGGTGGTTGTCCGGCGTGTCGTTCTACATGAGCGGCTTCAGCGCGTTTCTGTTCGTGGCGTATTCGGCGGTGGCGTTCAACCATGGCTTCGTCGCTGTAGTGGCGTGTTCGGTAACGGGGCCGGCGGTGCTGATCGGCGGGTTGCTGTTTGCCGGATACTGGCGCCGAACACGCATGGTCAGCCCGGTCGAGTACCTGGAGGAGCGGTATGGTCTTACCCTGCGGCAGACCTTCGCGTGGATGAACGTGCCGGTCCGTATGATCGACGATGGTTTACGGCTCGTTGCGATTGGTCTGTTCGTCTCGGGCGGGCTGGGCATGCCGTTGGAGGAGGGGATTTTCTGGAGCGGCGTGATCATCCTCGCGTACACCTGCATGGGCGGGCTCTGGGCGGTGACCGTCACCGATTTCCTGCAATTCGTGGTGATGGCGGCGGGCGTGGTGGTGCTGCTGCCGCTGTCGCTGGGACAGATCGGTGGCCTGAGAGGTCTCATCGAGAACTCACCGCCAGGGTTCTTCAACTGGACCGGTGGCGAGTATACATGGCGTTACCTGGGGGGGTGGGCGTTGATCGTCTTCTGCAGCTACAACACGAACTTCGCCCTCGTGCAGCGCTACTACTGCGTGGCCACGGAGCGGGATGCCCGCAAGGCCGCGATTCTCGTGGCCGTGTTGTATGTGATCGGTGCCTTCGTGTTCTTCGTCCCGGCGATGGCGGCCCGTCAGTTTCTCCCGGACGGCAATCCCGAAATGATCTACGCCGAGGTATGTGTGCGGCTCCTGCCTGCGGGCATGCTCGGACTGATCATCGCGGCGATGTTTTCGGCAACGATGTCGGCGCTGAGTTCGGATTACAACGTGGTCGCCAGCGTGCTGACGAACGACGTTTACAAGCGTTTGTTGAATCGGAATGCTTCAGAGAAGACACTGGTGCTCGTTGGGCGTCTGACGACGTTATTGATCGGGGTCATTGCGCTGGGGGTGGCCATGGCCATCATGAAGGCGGAAAGCAGCAAGGGGCTCTTTCGGCAGATGGTGACGTTGTTCAGTGTGGCCATGCCGCCCATTGCCATCCCGATGCTGCTCGGCCTCGTCTGGCGGCGTGCGACGCACATCGGGGCGCTGGTAGGCTTCCTCGTTGGAATCGTGGTGGGGCTGGTCATGTTCTACCGTGGCGACGTCGAGCACGCCATGGCGGCGACAACCGCGGTGACGACACTCGTTGTGATGGCAGGAGTAAGCCTTGCCATTCCGGCCGGCCCGGCGGAGCGGCTTCGCAGCGAAGCCTTTGCCCGTAAGCTGGCGACGCCGGTCAAGCATGATGTGGTCGAGGCTGACGCAGGCACCGGGCCGTCACCGTTCCGCGTTGTCGGTGTTTCCACCGTCGCGATTGCGGTGCTGCTGCTGGGGATCACTCCCTTCGTGCCCTGGGGAATGGGCGCGAAGCTTAACCTGGGAATCGGACTGTTTCTTCTGTTGATTGGCGCACTGTGGGCCACGCGAGCGCGCGGGCCGGCGGTCGGTACGGAGGCAGAATCATGAAAGACATCGGTGTGGGTATCATCGGGTCGGGGTTCATGGGGACGACCTATTCGGAGACCCTGGCGAAGTACTGTTCGGGGGCGAAGCTCGTCGCGGTGACGGGCGGTTCGCGGGCGGCGGAGCTGGCGAAACGATACGGTATGGATTGCGAGGCGGACGCGAAGAAGCTGATTGCGCGTGACGATATCGACGCGATCATCATCGCCACGCCGCACCATACGCACGCGGAATACGCCGTGCCAGCGGCGAAGGCGGGCAAGCACCTGCTGCTGGAAAAGCCCATGGCCGCAACCGTCGCCGACTGCGATGCGATCAATGCGGCCTGCAAGGCCAGCGGCGTGAACTGCGCGATCGCGTTCACGCAGCGGTTCCGAAAGTGCAACATTGTGGCGAAACGGCTGATCGACGAGGGGCGGCTCGGCCGCATCCTGCAGATCAACGAGCGGGCGCTCAATGCCGGGGGGCTGGGCGGGCTGCCGGCGTGGCAGAACACGCCGGAAAACCTCGGCACGCTCTTCGGCCACGGTGTGCACAACCTCGACCGGATCCGCTGGTTCACCGGGCGCGAGGTCGAGCGGGTCTACGCGCGCTGCGGCAGTATCGAACCCGACGTGAAGGTCGAAGGCACGAGCATGCTGCTGCTGACGCTGGACAACGGCGTGGCGGCGAGTGTGTCGGTCTCGTTCCAGATGCCCAAGCCGAGCTTCCCCCGGTCGCAGTTTTCGGCATGGATTGTCGGCGAGCGCGGGCTGATGGACGTTGATGCCTACGGCGAACTCCGCATCGCCGATCGCGGCGGCCAGTGGGAGGTCGTCGAGACGCAGGCGCCGATCGACTGGGCCGGCCAGGGTTTCCTGGACCCGGTGCGGATCGAGTCGTACACGGCGCACATGAACGATTTTCTGGACAGTATCCGCGAGAAGCGCCCGCCAATGGCCACCGGTCACGACGGGCGGCAAGCCGTGGCGATTGCGCTGGCGGCGTATGAATCGTCGCGGACGCACACGGAAGTGAAATTCGTGTGACGGCGGGCAGGCCGGCGTGGCGGGGGCCTTGCGCTGACCCGACCTACGGCTGAAGACATGGGCAATGCCCTTTCCTGACGTACGTCGGGACCCATGCCACCCTGCTGGAGCGAGGGACGCACTCGGCCTGCATGACGGCAGGCCATTGAAGGAATACACCGATGAAGTTCGATCGATCGAAGGCGTTGATGGTGCGAGCGGCCAAGGTTGTCCCCGGCGGGATTTCGAGCAACGTGCGGGCGAACTGGTTTCCGCATCCGATGTTCTATGAACGCGGGCGTGGCGCGCGCGTCTGGGATGTGGACGGTAACGAGTTCGTCGATTACGTGCTCGCCCGCGGGCCGTTGCTGTTGGGCCATTCGCCGAAGCGGGTGCTCGACGCGGTACATAAACAGATTGATACCGGCCTGATGTACGCTGGCCAATGCGAACTGGCCGTCCAGGTGGCCGAGCGGATCTGCGAACTCGTGCCGTGCGCGGAGATGGTCCGGTTCTCGAACAGCGGCTCGGAGGCCGTGCACGCCGCGTGGCGACTGGCGCGGGCGGCGACCGGCCGGCGCAAGATCATCCGGTTCGAAGGCCATTACCACGGCTGGTACGACAGCCAGATCTGGAACACGGCGCCGCCGTTGGCCGCGGCCGGTCCGCGCGAGGCGCCGCTGCCGGTGCCGGCGACAAAGGGTCAGGTCGCCTCCGATGCGGAGAACATGGTCGTGTTGCCGTGGAACGACCTTGATCTGTTGCGCCAGACGCTCGAGTCGCAGGGTAGCGAAATCGCCGGCCTGATCACGGAACCGATCATGTGCAACCAGGGTGGCCTGATGCCGCGGCCGGGTTATCTGGAAGGTATGCGTGAGCTGTGCACGAAGTACGGCGTTGTGCTGATCTTCGACGAGGTCATCACCGGCTTTCGCGTGGCGCTCGGTGGGGCACAGGCACGGTTCGGTGTCACACCGGATCTCGCGACCTTTGCGAAAGGGATGGGCGGCGGCTTCCCGGTCAGCGCCCTGGCGGGCAAGCGCGAGTTCATGCAACTCATCGGACCAGGCGGCGTGCTGCATGCGGGGACGTACAATTCGAATCCGCCGTGCATGGCGGCGGCGCTGGCCGCACTGGAGACGTTGTCGGCGGATGATGGTGCGGCGCTCAAAGGAATGGCGCAACGCGGGCGGCGTTTGCGCGAGGGCATCCGCCATCGCGTACCCGGCGTCGTGATTCGCGGCGTCGATGAGATTTTTCACCTGTCGTTCGGCAGCGATCCGGACGCGGGCGACTATCGCGATCAGCTCACGCGGGATACCGAGAAGTACCGCCGGTTCGTACTGGGTCTGCAGGAGCACGGTGTGCGGGTCGTCCCGGATGGGATCTGGTTCCTCACGACGGCCCTTACGGACGAGGATGTTGATGATACGCTTGCCGCGGTCGAAAAGGCCGCAGGAGCCCTGTAAATGAGACGATTCCCATCGCTACTCATCGTTGGGGGATGGCTGGCGTTCGGAGCGGCGGCCGCCGCGGGCGCGGATGCGACCAAGGCGCAGGCGCTGTTCGAACGCGTCTTCGGCGATGCCGTCAGGCTGGATCCGGCCATGGTGACCAAAGTCAAGGCCGCCAAGCCCGGAACGCGCGTGCTCGTCGATCGCGACGGCGATGGCAAGCACGACGAGGCGTGGTTCATCGACACGGCGATGCGCCACACGGACGCACTGCGGCCTATCCTTGTGCGCGTGATCGATGAGGACGGTGACCTCGATGTCCATCAGGGGCCGGATCTCGACAGCGATCTGTACATCGTGGACTGGCATGCCGATGGGACGGCCGATGTCGTCCTCGACTACCAGGACAACGACGGCGATCATGACGTCGATGAGATGGCATTCTTCTTCTACATGCCACACCATCGTTTCTTCGGTGACGATGTGCTGCGGGTCTGGTGGGGCCAGGACGACGGAGATGACAATCTTCTGTGGTACGACATCGACTACACGTACTATCAGGACCGCTGTCAGTACCGTTGCCATTTCGGTGGGGACGAGTCGCTCGTTGCGTTCGGCCTGTTGCCAGACAGTTCGCAGTGGGCGTCGGCGTTCGAGAACCCGTTCCTGTTCTACGATCTCGACGGTGATCAGTGCACCGAGGTCGTGCTGCGCGTCGAGGGCGTCGACGATCAGATCCGCCGCGTCCGCTACAGCTTTGATGCGGATGACGACGCTTACGGGCGCCGAGCGCACGATTTCGACTTTTCGATCACGGCGATCGTCGAGGATGATGATCCGGTCCGGCCGCCGGCCGCGATGCTGGCGGGCAAGACGCTGCGCGGCATCCCGACGCAGAAGTGGCTTCAACGCAAACCGGCCCGGGCATTCATCGAGAACGCGCCCTGGACGCGCATGCTGCTGACCTGGGACGAGATGAATGCGAATACCGAGGCGGACGTGGCGCGCGATCCGCATGAGCGATGGGAGGGAATCCTCAACCACGGCTCCGAGCATTTTCCACAGGTTGGTGGTCCGCCATGCAGCCCACTCAACAAGCGCAACGAGGTGAGCCTCAAACCGACGCCGCCCATGCAACTGTATTTCGACCCGACGGATCACCGACTGCACCTGAAGGGCGTAACCGAGGGCTGGCTACACGTCGATTTCGATTTTGATGGCACGGCCGATGCGAAGTATACGTATCTCGAAGAAGGCGGCGATGGCATCTTCGATCGGCGGCGGTTGGACCTCGACGCGGACGGTACCGTCGACTTCGACTGGCCGATGACCGCAGCGTCACCGCGTGAGGTCGGCCTGGAATTCCAGTCGCTGACGACGTTCTATAAGCAGATGTTGACCGAGACGTTGGACGCGAGCCAGGTGTTCGTGGACGCGGCGAAGGCGGCGATCCAGGCTGCAAGCGGTGCGTGCCCGACTGATCCGGCCGAGACGTATTTCCTCACGACACTGGTGTCGTGGACGCCGGAAACACAACTCGGCAAGCGTATGCGGGCCACGCCGGCCGGCGCGCGGTTCTATATGGACCTCGTGCGTGATCGGCTGCTACTGAGTCTGAAGAAGACCTGCGGCGACACGCCGGTGTGGGAGCGGATTGAAACGCTTTATGCGGGCGGCGATTATGCGGCGGCGGCCAAGGTCGTACGTGAGGAACTGGCTTCGCGGGCCGCCATGCCGAATCCGGCGGCGTTCCGGTCGTTCACACGGCGGATTCCGCTTCGGCTCGACAATCGCGGCGGGGCGCAACGCGATGCCTGGCCGGTTACGATTCGCGTCAGCGAGCTGCGAGGGGCGGTCGCGGATTTCAATCCTGCCAACTGCGCGGTCGTGGCGCCCGAGCGGTGGCTCGATTGGCGGCAGGTTCCGCATCAGGTCGACGAAATCGATCCGGCGGTGGGGGTGGAGCTGAGTTTCCTGGTCGATCTGGCTGCGGATGCCGAATCGACGTGGTACCTGTACTACTCGCCGACGGGCCGCAGCGACGACGCCTTCGAACGCAAGACGGCGACCGCCGAGGACTGGGTACCGCCGAACATCGGATGGGAGTCGAACCGCGTCGCATACCGGGCCTACTGGGGCCAGTTCGACTTCTTCGGCAAGAAGGCTGATCGGCTTCTCTATGATGACATCGGCGCGGAGAGCTATCATGCGGAGACCCCGTGGGGCATCGACGCGCTGCATGTCGGCGAGGCGTCCGGCATCGGCGGTCTGACGCTGTATGACGGCGACAAGGCGTGGCTTGTGCAGAACCCGGCGGGCAAGGGCGACGTGAAGTTCACCAAGCGACAGATTGTGCAGGGGCCTGTGCGATGCGCGATCGAGATTACGGCGAAGAACGTCGTTCCGGAACAGCCGGAGTTGGCGGTTCGGATGCAGTGTGTGATGTACGCGGATCGCGATGAAACGGAGATTCTCGCCCGCGTAAGCGGCAGCACCAGGTCGATCGGTCTGGCGCCGGGCCTGGTCAAGCTTCCGCGTGAGCGATTCCAGGCGGACGCTACGCACGGTTGGTTCGGAAGCTGGGGTTACCAGCAGGCGGTTATTGGCGAGATCGGCATGGGGTTGATTGTGGCTCCGGGCGTCATCGTGGACGAGATCGATCTGCCGGAGGAGCGGCGAGTGCGATGCCGAACCGCCGCGGATGGCACGCTTCGGTACTGGGTGATCGGCGATTGGCGCTGCGGGCGGCAATATCCGGTAGCCCCGACGATTGACAACTGGAGCCGCGAGCTTCGCGTGCTGGCGGATCAGCTTCTGCGAGAGGTGCCCGTCGCGATGGGCAAGGTCGAGGACATCCGGTGATCATCGATGGACATGCGCATGTTGGGTCGGCGCAATACCTCCAGATCGATATGGATCTGGCCGGGCTGCTTGCGGTCGCGGACGAGGTCGGCTTTGACCGGATCTTCGTCACGGATCTGACCGCGCTGTTCTACGACATGCGGGAGGGCAACGATCGGTTCGGCCGGTTGCTCGCGGGGCATGAAGACCGCGTGCTCGGCTATGTGACGATCCCCACGCATCGGTTTGGCGTTGCGGCGGCCGACGAGATCCGTCGCTGCGTCGAACGCTACGGCATGCGCGGGGTGAAGATGTACTCACATCCACAGTCGCCGATCACCGAGACGTCATCGACGCCGGCGCTGGAGGCCGCGGCGGAACTTGGATTGCCGGTGCTTGGCCATTTCACGCCGGACGAGTGTGATGTCCTGATGCAGCGCGTGCCGGAGGCGATGATCGTCATGGCGCACATGGCCGGTCAGCCGTACGCGCTGGGCAACTGGCATCTGGCAGTCGAGGTGGCGGCTCGGCATCCGAACCTCTACCTGGACACCGCAACGTCGCAGATCGACAACGGCATGCTCGAGTACGCCGTCGAGCACGTTGGCGCGGAGAAGGTTCTGTTCGGCACCGACATGCCGCTGCTCGATCCGTGGGTCCAGCAAGCCAAGGTGACCGGTGCGGCCATTCCCGCGGAGGCGAAACAGTTGATTCTCGGCGGCAACGTGGCTCGGCTATTGAGGTTATAGACGTGCGGATCGACATCAACGCATTCTTCGGACACTGGCCGTACTGGCCGCTTCCGCACACGAGTGGCGACGATACGCTGCGGCTCATGGATGAGCATGGCATCGACCATGCCGCCATAACGTCGCTGCGTGGGCTCCACGGCGATTGGCGCGAGGCGAACGCGGAGACGCTCGCACTGGCGACGGCACACGCGGACCGGATGACGCCGATCGCGTCGATCAGTCCGATGGCAGGTAACGTCGATCAGGTGTTGCGCGCCGCGGCCGGGGCAGGCTTCCGGGGCGTGCGGCTGTATCCGCTGTTGTTGCAGGGGTACTCGTTGCAGAGCGCGTTCGCCAATGAGGTCGGCCGGGTGGCCGGCGAGTTGGACCTGCTGGTTATCGTGCCGACGCGGCCGATGATGAACTTCCGGTTTCCGACGGTGGCCGTCGAGGAAATTGCAGCGCTGGCCGATCGGCATCCGGCGACGTCGTTCCTGCTGAGCGGGCCGAACTACCTTTCCGAATTCAACGGCGCGATCGAAGCGATGCACCGGTGTGCGAATCTGGCGTTCGAGGTGTCCTGTATGCAGGGCTTCCGCGCGATGGAGCGGATCGTCGCGGCGGCAGGCGCCGAGCGCGTGCTGTTCGGCACGGGGCTGCCGCTGCAGTATCCGGCCTGCAACGTGGCCAAGCTTGAGCACGCCGCACTCGATACAACCACACGCGCCGCCGTCGAGGCAGGCAACGCCCGGAGGCTTCTGGGGTTGGATTCTGTCTGATTATTCCGTTGTGCGGGTGCCACTGGCGGCTTGCCCGCCAGCGTGCTGACGCGGACGGTTTGAACGAGACGCAAAGCAGGCCCGCAGGTGTTCGCATGCCCACGGGCCCACCCATATCGGCACTGGCGGATCCCGACGTGACGTCGGGACCAGTGGCACCCATCTGTGCTACCGTCGCGTATCGAATCGTTGACCGACCGGCGTCCTGTCAGCGCTTGCCCAGCAGATGCTCGATCACGAGGCGTTCGAGACCTTCGTAATCGCGGGCTTCGATCAGCTTCTTCTCGGCGCTGCGATTGAACGTCCGCACCTTCTCGACCATCAGCTCGAAGAATCGCTTGCTGTTGGCCAGGTGCGCGGTGTTGTTGGTCTGCTTCTGTGTGCGCATCACCTTGACGTCGAGGCCGATGAACTCGCCGTGCTGGCCGTAGCCGGCTTCCTCGAGGACGCGGACCTGGTTGAACGCCTGGCGCAGGTTGGCCGCGGCAAAGTTCTTGTCCTGGTCATACTTGAGGCCGTTCTGGTCGTTCAGGTGCACGCTCCAGAGCTTCTTGTGGTGCAGCGCGAACGCCATCTCGTCCGAGGGGTCGAGTCCGGCGAGCAGGGCGTGGGCCGTCTCGATCAGGCCGCCAACACGACTCGGATCGACCGTGCGGTACGCCATGGCAATCGCGTGGCCGATCGTCGGCAGATACGCGTGGTCCATCGGCTCGTTGGGCTTCGGCTCGATGGCGATCCGGACCTTCGGATCGTGTTCGAGCATCGCATTGAGCGCGTCGAGCAGATATTGATGCGCTTGGCGCGCGTTCTTGGACTCGCGGACATAGGTACCTTCGCGGGCAAGCCAGAGCACGATCAGACCCGTGCCAAGCTCGTTGG
>JAFGKA010000588.1 GCA_016928855.1 Phycisphaerae bacterium | reverse complement strand
TGCTGCACCGATTCCGTAACGAGCTGAAGCTGCCGATCTATGTGCTGCTCGATAACGACCCGTGGGGATATTACATCTACAGCGTCATCAAGCAAGGCTCGATCAACCTGGCGTTCGAGTCGCAGCGCATGGCGGTGCCGGATGCACGGTTCATCGGCGTTTCGAGTTTCGACTACGATCGCTGCGGCCTAAGCGACGATGTCCGCATCGACCTGAGCGACACGGACGTCAAGCGGGCCAAGCAAATCCTGAACTACCCCTGGTTCAAGCACAAGCGGCCGTGGGAAAAGGAGATCAGGAAGATGCTTGCCAACGGCTTCAAGATGGAGGTCGAGGCGATGATCAACAAGCGCCTCACGTACCTGACGGAGGAATACGTGCCCAGTCGCCTCAAGGACAAGAAGCTGTGGCTGGACTGATTGTCAACCAGACGTGGCCGCCGATGGAAGCGGCATGCCGGCCAGCGGTACACGGGCGAGTGCGGCTTTCGGCAGGTCAGTTTCGCTCTCTGGCGGCCGGACACGGCAGGCATCCGAGCACTGGCGGGCAAGCCGCCAGTGGCACCCACCGGATACGCGAAAGTCACCAACCGAAAGCGACACTATCGCCCCGGAAGCCCTGACTCTGGTACCGTATCATGCCCTCTGTCGAACCTACGGCCGTTCCGCATCCCTCCGAGCCCCCGTTGACCATCCGCCGGGTCATCCGGTTCACCCTCCCGTTGGCGATGACGTTTCTGATGATGTCTGGCTCCGCGCCAATCGTCACCGCCGGTATCGCGTGGACCTTTGGCGCCGAGGGTGAACGCACGCACCTGGCGGCCTTTCTCATGACGTTCAGCACGGCCCTGTTCCTCTACAGTCCCGCGTTCGTCGCCCGCAACACGGCCCTTCGAATGGTCATCGACCGCCGATCGCTTGTTCGCTTCCTCGTCGGAAACCTTTCATGGGCGACCATCTCGTGCGGCCTGCTGCTGGCCATCGCCTGGCACGACGAGATCGGAAACATGGTGTTCCTGGGCCTGTTCGATGCCCGTCCGACAATCGCGACGCTGGCACGGCAAGGCCTCGCGCTGTTCGCCCCGATGCCTTTGCTGATCGTGCTCCGTGGCCTCGGGCAAGGCTGCCACATCTCGAACAACGACGGATGGCACGTCGGGATCGGCACGACGTTGCGTCTCTGTGCGATGGCATTGTACGTCTTCGGCTACGCCGTCCATCATGAGCGATCAGGCCCCGTGCTCGGCGGGGAAGCGTTCCTCTTGGGTATCGGCGTCGAAACGGCCTACGTGCTCCTCATGCTGCGTGGCAAGCCACAGTGGCAACGGCGGCCGGAGAAGCCGATCCTGGACTACGGACAGTTCGCCCGCTACGCCGGCCCGCTCATGCTCGCGGCGGCTTTGACGCAGCTCGTGACCCCGATGCTCATCCGCCTGATCAGTGCCGCACGCATGCCCGCCGAAAGCCAGGCGGGCTACGACCTCATTCGCGGCAGCATGTGGGTCATGCTCAGCGTGCTGAACTGTATCCAGCCGACGGTGCTGGCCCACGCCACCTCGCGCCACAACTTTCGCGTGATCCTCCGCTACGCCGTCCTGATGGTCATTCCGACAACGACGCTCGTCGCGGTAGTATCGCTTACGCCCCTGCGCCACACGGTTTACGAAGGCTGGCTGCGCGTCGACAACGTCGAGATTACCCGTCTGCTCTACGCGGGCCTGCGCTGGGTGCTGCCTTTGCCGACATTGATGATCGCCAATCTGGCGATCCAGGGGCTGCATACCCGGTCCGGTCGGACCGGATGGGTCACCGCCGGCACTGCGACCGGCCTCGCGTTGCTGGCGGTTTTCGACCGGCTCATCGACGTAAGCGCATGGGACGGCCTGATCCTGGCCGTCGCGGGATTCACATCGTTTCACGTTGTTTCGGTTGCCGTCCAACTGATCGGGCTGCTGCACGGCGGGCTGACCGCATCGCTGTCACCGCGAGAACTCTCGGAGCAGATGGCGTTGGACCGGAACGGGCACGCGCGAGGCTGAACCAGCCGGCGGGACCTCACGGCTCGGTGGCGGTCACTAGCTCCTTGATTCGCACATTGCGGAACTCGACGGGATCGCCGTGGTTCTGCAGGCCGATGTAACCGCAGACGGGTACGTCTTTCATCGATTCGATCGTCCGCGTGTCAACGTCGAGCACCTGCCTTCCGTTGCAAACAACGGTCACTTGCGGACCGCGACAGGTGATCTCGTATCGGTTCCACTGCTCCAACGGAAACGAAGCGTCGGGATCGGACGTGGCGCGTTTGAAGATCGACCCACATCGCTCGTCCGGCTGTTTGGCGGTGGCGTTGTCGGCGACCTGTATCTCAAAGCCCAACATCGAGGCTCGCCCCTCATGCTGCGGCACGCGGCAGAAGACGCCCGAGTTGACGTTCGGGCCGAGCCGCCAGTCGAGTGAGAGCACGAAGTCGCAATACTTCCGGTCCGTACACAGCCAGGCGTAGTCCTCATGTTGGCCGTTGCACCGGAGAACGCCAGCCTCGACCGACCACGCGCTGGAACTGCCGATTTCGGTCCAGCCCTGCAAGTCCTGCCCATTGAACAGCGGCGTGAACCCGTCCGTCTGGCCGCTACAGCCCAACGCGGCCGCCGTAATGATTCCGATTCCCGCCAACAGCATACACCGCATTTCGTGCACTCCCATGCCGAGGGATTCTGATCTAACCCGCGCAAAAACTCGCCCGCGCGATCCGGCGAGGATCCAGCGGGCGAGGCAAACACCAGATCAGTGGGCCTTCTCTTCTTCCATTGCCTTCTTCGCCTGATCAATAATCTGCTGCTGCACGTTGCCAGGCACGTTCTCGTAGTGCGACAGCTCCATCGAGAAGCTGCCCTGGCCACCCGTGATGCTCGACAGGCGCGAGTTGTAATCCGCGACCTCGGACAGCGGCACCTGGGCCTTGATCGTGGTCATCCCGCCCGGCAGCATGTCTTGCCCCTGCGGCCGGCCGCGACGCGACGCCAAGTCGCCCTGAATGTCGCCGACATTGTCCGTCGGTACCGTCACTTCGATGTTGACGATCGGTTCGAGCAGAACCGGCTTCGCCCGCATGAACGCTTCCTTGAAGGCCTCGCGCCCGGCTGTCTGGAACGCGATATCCTTGCTGTCGACCGGGTGGGTCTTACCATCCGTCAGATGGACCTTGACGTCCACGACTGGATAACCGGCGATCACACCCTTCTTCAACTGGGCCTGGACACCCTTGTCGACGGACGGCCGGAACTGCAGGTCAATCGAGCCGCCGAAGATATCGTCAACAAACTCGTACCCCGCACCGCGCTCGTTCGGCTCGATCGCGATGATCACGCGCGCGAACTGGCCGGCTCCGCCCGACTGCTTCTTGTGCGTATATTCGACATCCTTCGCCGTCCCCATGATCGTCTCGCGATACGGAATCTTCGGCGCCTTGGTGTCGACCTCGAGCTTGAAGTGCTTCGAAATACGAGTAAGGATGGTGCGCAGGTGCATGTCGCCCACACCGCGGATCACCAGTTCGTGCGTGGCTGCGTCGCGTTCCGCAACGAAGCATGGATCCTCTTCGGTGAATTTCGCCAACGCCACGCTGACTTTTTCGGCGTCGCCGCGGCTCCTGGGCTCGATCGCCAGCGAGAACATCGGCGTGGGCACCGGCGGCATCGCAATCGTCCCGGGCATCCCCGTGTGCACAACGTCACCGATGCGGACGTCCAGCTTCGCCAAGGCGATCAGATCGCCCGCGATACCTTCTTCGTACTCGGGATGTTCGGCGCCCTGAAGCTTGTGAACTGCCCCAGGCCGCGTACCACGACGGTCGTCGCCGATCTGAATCGGCGTGTCGCTCCGGATCCGGCCGCTGTGAATCCGGATCACCGCGTACTTGATGCTGCTCTTCGGATCGCCGGTGATCTTGATGACCTGCCCG
>JAFGKA010000587.1 GCA_016928855.1 Phycisphaerae bacterium | reverse complement strand
TCGGAGACGACTCGCCCCAGCAAAGGCGTACGCCGGGCAACAGCCTTCACGCATTCCTTGACGATCCGCATGGCTATAGGCTCCTGCGAGATGGGCGCATCGCGCCGGGCCCCTCCACCACGGCGCATTCGGCCAACACCCGCGTTTCCTTCGTTTGATTCGACCACGAATCGGCTCGTTCTTTCGGGCTTTTCTCGATCTGGAAAAATCAATGCCGGCGTGACAAGGCCCCCGACTCGCTGCCCCTGACGGGCGAGCCAACCTCCGCACCGGCCCGGTCGGTGCGTAAACTATTGCTAATGATGGCGTTACCGCTATTCAACGGCGAGCGTCAGGCCCCGCCGTCTCCGTGAATCGATGGCCGGTGCGAACCGTCGCCGTGCGGACAGGCGTGGCGGACAGCTCGCGCTGCTCCGATGGGGTCCATATCGCCCCTGTGCGCGGACGCCCACGACGCATCCAACGATTCCACGCGAAAGTCCGACAGTGCAAAGGGCAGTCTAACGACTCGCCGCGCGGTCCTGGCGCAGGCCAGAAGGCCACAATCCACCCCCAAGCCGGCTCGCTTCGGGACCTCTCGCCCCACAATATCGTGAAATGCCGAAATCGTGCCGATAAGATGGGTATGCCCTCGCTGATGCTCGATGATAGTGTTCTCATAATGGACACGAACATGTCCGAGGGGCAGTCACACCGTCTGGGATCCGGCACCGCAATCGTTTACTCAGCGCGCTGTCCAGGCAAAACGACGCCGAACGAGGACGCCGTCGCCTCGCTAAGCTGTGGCGAAAACCGGGGCATCCTGGCCGTCGCAGATGGCCTTGGCGGGCAGCCCGCCGGCGACCGGGCATCGAGCACCGCGATAAAGGAACTCGAGACACATGTGCGCCAGGCGGTCGAGCAAGAACTCGAGTTGCGCGGGGGCATCCTGAACGGATTCGAACACGCGAACCAAGCGGTCAGTGATTTCGGCATCGGCGCCGCGACCACGCTGGCCGTCGTGGAAGTCGACGGACAGACGATCCGCCCCTACCATGCCGGCGACTCCTCCATCCTCGTCACCGGCCAGCGCGGAAGACTCCGATGGCAGACCATGGACCACTCGCCAGTCGGCTACGCGATCGAGGCGGGGCTGCTCGAACAAGGTGACGCTCTCCAGCACGAGGATCGCCACCTCATCTCAAACATGGTGGGCAATCCAGCCATGCGCATCGAGATCGGGCCGGTCATTCACCTTCAGCCGCACGACACCCTCCTGTTGGCAACGGATGGGCTGACCGACAATGTCCACCTCGACGAAATCGTGGAACGGATCCGCAAAGGGCCGCTGGAAAAAGCCGCACGCGCCCTGATCGACCTCTGCAACGAACGCATGACTCATGCCACGGAAAACACCCCCAGCAAGCCAGATGACGTGTCCTTCATCCTCTTTCGCCTGAAAGCCTGACCGGTTGCCGGACGGTATCCGCGCCGGTATGATCTCGCCTCGACCCGTACGCCCCGCTGCAGTATGACACCAGACGTGAACATTCCCCGAGAACACTCACCGGCCAGCTATCGCGAGATCATGGGAATCGCGTTCCCACTGATCCTGAGCACATCGTCGCTGAGCCTCATGCACATCATCGACCGCGTGTTCCTCTCCTGGTACTCCCCGGATGCACTGGCCGCGGCGCTGGGGGCCGGCGCCACCTCGCTGGTGTTCGTTTCGTTGCCCCTGGGAACGGCCGGGTATGTCAGCACCTTTGTCTCGCAATATGACGGCGCCCGGCGACCCGAGCGCATCGGTGCGATCCTCTGGCAGGGAATCTATTTCTCACTCATTGCCGGCGTGGTGATGGCGCTGACCGCGCTGGGCGCCGAACCTTTCTTCCGCTTCGTCGGCCACGAAGCGGGCGTGCAGCGGGGCGAGGTCGATTACTTCCGGGTCCTGGTCATCGGCGGAAGCGGCCCGGTGCTCTGCGCCGTGCTCGCCTCGTTCTACGGCGGGCGCGGCAAGACGTGGCTCGTCATGTGGGTCAACGTCGGCGCCACACTGCTGAACGTCGTGCTCGACTACTGCTGGATCTTCGGAAAGGCCGGCTTTCCTGAATGGGGAATCTTCGGCGCTGCCTGCGCCACGGTCACCGCGACGTGGATGAAGGTCTTCATTTACCTCTTCTGCATCTTTCAGGCCCATCATCGGGCGGCATTCGCCACCCTGTCGGCCTGGCGGTTCGATGCGCCGCTGTTCCGCCGGTTGCTGCGGTTCGGCCTGCCGAGTGGCTTGCAGTTCATGGCCGACGTTATCGCCATCACGCTCTTCGTACTCTTTGTCGGGCGCATCGGCCGGACCGAACTGGCCGCCAGCTCGATCGCCTTCTCGATCAATTCGATCGTCTTCATGCCGATGATCGGCATGGCGATGACAACCTCCGTGCTCGTTGGCCGCTACCTCGGCGCGGACCGACCCGACGACGCCGCGCGGGCAACCCGCCGAGCATTCGGCATCACCGCGATCTACGCCACGGTCATCGCGGCGGTGCTTGTCGCATGGCCGGAGGTATTCCTGGCCGCGTTCCGCCCGACCGATCCGGAGGCGAATTTCGCGGCCATCGCCCGAACGAGCTGCCACCTGATCTACTTCATTGCGGCCTATTCGCTCGCCGATGCCGTCAACATCGTCTATTCCGCCGCGCTAAAGGGCGCTGGCGACACGCGTTATGTCATGTGGACACTTGTGACGGTCGCGTCGACGGTGTTGATCACCCCGCTGTTCGTGAGCGCGCACTTTTTTGGCATCAACCTCTACACGGCGTGGGTGTTCCTCACCGGTTATGTCCTCGTGCTCGCGTCCGCCTATTGGCTTCGCTATCGCACGGGCCGCTGGCGGTCCATGCGCGTCATCGAACATGGCCTTTCGCCGGAAGCCACACTGGTCGACGGCCCTGTTATCGACACCTGAACGCAGGCTGGCGATCGGGCATGGACATTGCCGAAATCGAAAGACCTCGCACCGCCCAGCCCACAAATGGGGTGAAAAGCCCAGAACGGGCAGGTGAACGAACCGGACAGCTCGCCGCCATTGTTATTGTCCTCTCACTGGATCGACAGACATCGCGTCGCAAATACGTCGCATCTTATCGGTGACACTCGTCGTTGGCGCAAACAGATTGAAGCCACGGAAACCACGCGCATTCAGGGCGACACCCGAACATGTCGCCCCCTGTTGTGCCCAACAATAATTTCAAAACCCGTTGCCTTGACACACCGATCCCCCATATCGTACGTAACAGGATACGGGGCGTTCTCGCCATAGAGCATCGCCTACTTTACACTGCGGGAATCCTGCTGATGAGACGAACGATCGCGCTCAGCGTCGTTCTGTGGGCCCTCATCGCGCCCAGCGTGCCGGCCACAGAACCCACCCTCTTGTCTCCGACGGACGCTTCTGTCGCCGGCCTGTCCGACGAACAGATCTTCGGCATCGACCGGCACGGCGTACCGCTGGCCAGCGGTACGGTCACGATGCCGGATGCCTCGCCGAGCTTGCCTTTCATGATGAGCACCGACGATTCACCGGTTGAGACACGTGGCTGGGAATGTGTCCCCGGCGTGATCCGTGATGACGGTGTCGAGATCTTTCGGCTTGAGGTCCGCTTGACTACCCCGGTGCAGGCCGTAACGCTCACCGGCGTCTCAGGCGCGCTGATTGCACCAGATAGCACGCCACTGGAACTCCGGGACGACGGCCAGGGCGAAGATGTCACCGCCAACGACGGCGTATTCACGACCGGCCCGTTCCGATACAACACGGCTGCGCCGCTGCCGACGTATTACCTCAACGACCCATCGAGTCCGGCCGGTGTAAATATCATCGCCGTCGGCCAGGTGGCCATCGAGGAAACCAGCGGCGCAACGACCCGATTCCTCATCCACCCGAGCGTGGGCATCGTGGACAGCGCCCTTCCCGCACCGTCGATCAACACGTTGTCTGACGACGTGCAGATCAGCCAAAACCTGATCAATGTGCGTACGGCGACGCGCGCCACACAAGCGTACCTGCGCGGTACCGGTGGGAACCTTAGCGGACTAACCACGACCATCTACGCCCGTCTTCCGGATGTGATCGACATGTTCCTGTTCTTCTCGACATACAAGATCGAACGAGTACCGTACGCCGAGCCGGAGAACTTTTTCGCCGGCTCGCATACGTCCGTACAGGTCAACTTCACCGGAACCGGCCAGCCGATGTTCGACAACAGCGCCGCGTACGGAAGTGCGGGCACGCTTTCAGGCATGAACGTGCTCGATGCGTATGACCGTGGCGCGCTCAGCGTCACAGCGGTGCACGAGATGCTGCATCAATGGGCGGCCTACCTGAATTCCGCCATTGGCCTTACGGACGGCACGGGGCACTTTCTCGCGCGCAGCAGCGTCGGCAGTCTCGTCGGCGGCCAGCAGTGGCTCGACAACGGTGACGGTACGTTCACGCTCAACTGCGAGGAGGGACGCAACGCCGCCCACGCCGCCTCACCGCTGGACCGCTATCTGATGGGATTGATCGAAGGCAACGATGTGCCAACGCTTCACGTCTACGATCCGACGAGCCCGCCGCCTCTGCTGCGATGCGGCGAGATCATTGATGACATTGTCCGGACCGTCACCGTCAAGTACATACAGGAATTCCACGGTCCGCGATGGCCCGGGCCCGCCACGGCTAAGCGGGATTTCCGCCTCGCCTTCGTCGCGGAGAGTCACAACCGGTGGCTCACAACGACCGAAATGACCTACTACGACACGCTGGCCCGGCACTTCGCCGCCGCCGTGCCGCCGGAATCACCGGACCCGTATGTGAGCATCAACTGGGCGCCGATCACGCGATTCTTCGGCGAAGGCACCTCCTGGCGCACGGAAATCATCCGGTATCACGATACCGACCAGGACGGCGACGTGGACCTCAGTGATTTCGAGGTTTTCCAGACCTGTTTCAACGGCCCAAACCGTCCACCGCGAGCGACGAACTGCGACCGGGTCGACGAGGACCAGGACGGCGACGTGGACCAAACCGATTTCGCTGGATTCCTGGCTTGTTTCAACGGCCCGAACCGACCGCCGAAATGCGCCCCATAGTCTCGCAACGCTCCTCTTCCGTGCGCCAGGGCTCTGTGAGCAGTGCGAGCGCTCGGGGGGGCGATGCGCGCTCTGCCTCTTTCTACTGCTCTACTGCTCACCTGCTCTACTGTTCTC